>NZ_WXWS01000295.1:0-22966 GCF_009904715.1 Vibrio sp. V42_P2S4T144
TTATTTAAACTATCAAAAAGAAGATAAATAATGGTTCGATTAACATGCGGATAATTAAAAGCCTCCATATTCAGAGTGGAGGCTAATTTGTATTTGTGTATTCGCTTCGTTCTATTTTTTGCGACGATTTCGGTTCTTATACACCACGCAAAAGTTACCACGCTTGGTACGACACTTTGAGCAACGTTCACAATCTACTGGTGCGCGATTGCCTTCTTTCCAACGTTTGATCAACTGTGGCTCAGCCAATAAAGGGCGTGACACAGCAAAAAATTGGATACCTGTGTTTTCTGCAATTTTCTCAATCGCATCAATGTCGCTCAGCCCGCCGACAGTAATCACCGGTATGCTAACGTCCTGACTGATCACGTGACCATATTCGTGAAAGTAACCTTCTTCTTGTAGTGTGTAACCATCGAACGTTTGACCAACAAGTTCGTTTGCTTTGCCGTGAATATTGCCAGATACGATGATCGCATCAACGCCTACTTCTTCAAGTTTCTTACTGACGACGCGAGTTTCATCGAACGTTAAACCGCCGTCAAAGAACTCTGTTGCCGTCAGTTTAACGAGGATGGGAAATTCGCTTCCAACCAGCTTTCTGGTTTCAGAATAAATTTCTAAAAGAAAGCGCATGCGATTTTCTAAGTCACCGCCATATTCGTCTTCTCGACGATTATAGTACGGGCTTAAAAACTGGTTAATTAAATAAGTGTGCGCCGCATGAATCTCTACGCCGTCAAAACCAGCGTCTTGAGCACGTTTACTCGCCAATACGAATGCCTTTACGATGTAGTCTATTTCATCCTTTGTCATCGCTTTGCCTTGCGTATTTGTACCACGCTCAGGCACGTCACTCGGAGCGAAGATGACACGCTCACCGACGTTATGGGTGGTTTTGGTGCCACCGTAAGCAATTTGCATCACGATTTTAGAATCTAGTTGATGTACTAGCTCTGTTAGCTTTTTGTATTCTTCAATAAAAGAGTCGTTGTAGATCCCCATCATACCTGCGTTGGGTTTCTCTTCTTCAACGATATTGGCATAACCCGTGACAATAAGCCCAACTTCCCCTTTCGCAAGCGTTTCGTAAATATCGTAAAGCTTTGCCGTCATGTGACCATCTTCGGTCGCCATGTTCTCCCACGTTGCGCTTCGCACAAAACGGTTCTTTAGGGTCATGTTGCCAATGCGGGCTTCGGAAAACAAAATGCTCAAAACCAGTCCTCTTAAAGTTGTCTTTATGTTTTATCTTTTCGCAAGTAAACAAGAACGAAAAAGGAACAGCGATACACGATGTATGGCTGTTCCTTCTCTGAATCCTTGAGACCTGCAAACTACAGGCGCACCTTAATGCCTCGGAGACGACAAAACTTTAATCTGGGTTAAGGTTTAGTGAGTTTTTAGATTATGTAAATGGATGATTCTTAATCGTGTTCATTTCACTGGAGTTAAGATGCTTCGTCACCCACTTTCAGTCGTAAAGCTTTTGTATTTCGCTAGCTGGTGATTCAACTCAAACATTCACATTGTTAGTTTGTATGCTGCTATCGGAACTAGCACTACCCCAAATGTTTACATTACAAACTATCGATATTGAATTCTCATATGGCAAATAGAGTTATTGCGCTGTTTATACTTTTTGGCTTAATCGTCGCTATCTCTTGGCATTATTACGCGTCAGCGGAAACAGGCGACCCACTATGTTTTACACACTGGTTGTTTTTGCTTTTAGATATGAATACGTGATAGTGAAGCTAGAGGAGGAACAGGAAAAACAAAGGACAATAGAAAGTTAAATGACCTTACTTCTAGGTAAGGTCATTCATGCATTCAGCAGCAAAAGATATTGGCGCTTAGCAAACGCTTAGGTTTGGTTGTTACAGAGCTAGAGGAATCAACTCGACACCAAGCACACCACTGATCCCCATCACCACTAGCAGTGAGACTTTAAACACCGACTTTGACCAAGCGATGTAGTTGTTGTCATCAATGCTGCGAAAGGTCACTTTCGTCCACATAAAGCAAACAACCGCTGCAACCGCTAAGTATTCATACCCGGCTTCACCTAGTAAAAATAACCCCAATGATGCTGCTCCAAACGCCACGACATACGCTTTCATGTGTCGATGCGCTTTATGAATGCCTTCTTTAACTGGCAATACGGGAATCCCGGCTTCTCGGTAGTCTTGCATGCGGAACATGGCAATGGCATACGAGTGCGGCATTTGCCAGAGACAGAACATGGTAAAGAGTAAAATCGCTTCCAAGCTAATGAAGTTTGTTACCGCCAAGTAACCCACCAATGGCGGAACTGCGCCTGAGATACTTCCCACTAAGGTTCCATACACCGAGTTACGTTTGTACCACATCGTGTAAAAGAACACGTAATACACGTAGCCAAGCAACACGACGACAGCGGATAGTGGGTTCACTCGGATAAATAACAGTGCGGTTCCTACCAGCAATAATGCAAGTGCATAAACAAACGCAATATCGATATTGATGTTGCCTTTCACTGTTTCACGATTTCGTGTACGTGCCATCTTTTGGTCGATATCACGATCGAAAATATTATTCACCACACAACCTGAAGCGATGACTAACCCAACACCAACTAACGTCGTAACGAACAACATTAGACTGGCTGGTTCTGTTTTTGCGGCGAGGAAGAACCCCGCCGCAACAGAAATCAGGTTGCCGAAAATAATGCCCGGTTTAGTGATAGACAAATAACTTTTCAGCATACCTTGGCCTACAACTTCATGTTGACGTTCATGTTGTAGATGATCCATACCGAGCCAGCGATAAGGATAAGTACAACAATGGCGGTAAACATCAGTGATACAAGGTTCCAACGTCCGTCGGATGTTTTTGTTTCCATGTGCAAGAAGTATTTAAAGTGAACAAATATCTGCACTAATGCACATCCAAATAGAATCGCATAGGTCGTTGTATCTGGTAATGATTTCGTCCAAACAAAGTAGAACGGAATTACCGTCAGAATCAGTGAGGCAATAAAGCCTTTCACGTAATCTGACGAACTGGTTTCTACATGTTGATCCATTACATTACCCCCAGTAAGTAAACGATGGTAAAGACACAAATCCAAACGATATCTAGAAAGTGCCAGAATAGGCTTAAGCAGTTAAAGCGCATTGCCATATTGTCGTTCAGACCTTTCGTCGACAGTTGATGATACGTTACCGCTAACCAAATCAGACCAAAGGTTACGTGCAGGCCGTGCGTACCAACCAACGTAAAGAATGCCGATAGGAATGCACTTGTTTGTGGCCCATAGCCTTCTTCAATCAGGTGATGGAACTCATAGACCTCCATACAGATAAAGCCAAGACCAAGCGCGAACGTGACTAACATCCAACGTTTGAGACCAGCAACGTTGTTGCGCTTCATCGCGATAATGCCAAAACCAAATGTGATACTGCTAAACAGCAGTAGCATGGTTTCGACAAACACAAATGGGAGTTCGAAAATGTCTTTACCTGTTGGGCCCGCAATTGAATTGCTCGACAACACAGCGTATGTCGCGAACAAGGTCGCAAACAGTACGCAGTCACTCATCAGGTAAACCCAAAAACCAAATAGCTTGTTGCCATTCGTGTCATGGTGGTGATCATGGTCGTGATGTGCTGCGATATTAGTTTGCATACGTCACCTCCAGATCATCTTTACTTTCGCTGTCTTTCACTGAGTTTTTCTTCGCTTCTTCAAGCTGAGCTCGACGTTCAGCCTCAATTGCTTTGATCTCTTCAACTTCCACGTAGTAATCCACATCATCGTTATAGCTATGCTGAATACACGTCACGATAATACCGACCAAACTTGCCGCCGCTAGCCACCAGATGTACCAAATCATGCCGAAGCCAAATAGGAGCGACCAAGCCGACACGTAGATACCTGTTGCCGTGTTTTTTGGCATATGAATACGTTCGTATTCCACTTCTTTAGTTGGATCGAACTCGCCACTTTGTTTCTGGTACCAGAAGGCATCCAGCACATCACCTTTTGGTAGGTGCGCAAAGTTGTAGAACGGCGGTGGAGACGATGTTGCCCACTCAAGAGTACGACCACCCCACGGGTCACCAGTTAAATCACGGTTTTGCTCGCGGTCACGGATACTCACGTAAATTTGGATGAACTGAGACAATACGCCCAGCGCAATCACAACCGTACCTGCTGCGGCAATCGACAACAGTGGGAAGTATTCTGGGTTGATGTCTTGGCTTAAACGACGAGTCATCCCCATAAAGCCCAGCGCGTAAAGCGGTAGGAACGCCATTAGGAAGCCAATAATCCAAAGATAGAACGCGCGTTTGCCCCAAGTTTCATTCATGGTGAAACCGGTCGCTTTCGGGAACCAGTAAGTAATCGCCGCGAAACATCCAAACACCACACCACCGATGATAACGTTGTGGAAGTGAGCGATAAGGAATACTGAGTTATGCAGAACGAAATCTGCGCCCGGAACAGCCATTAGTACGCCCGTCATACCACCAACAGTAAAGGTGATAAGGAAGCCCACCGTCCACATCATTGGCGTCGTAAAGCGGATGCGGCCTTTGTACATGGTGAATAGCCAGTTGAAGATCTTCACCCCTGTTGGGATAGAAATGATCATCGTGGCAATACCGAAGAAGGCATTTACGTTCGCGCCAGACCCCATCGTAAAGAAGTGGTGTAGCCAAACGACAAACGCAAGAATCGTGATAACTACGGTAGCCCAAACTAGCGATGTGTAACCGAACAACTTTTTACGTGAGAAGGTTGCGGTGACTTCTGAGAACACACCAAAAATTGGCAAAATCAAGATGTACACTTCTGGGTGACCCCAAGCCCAAATCAGGTTGACGTACATCATTACGTTGCCGCCAAGATCATTGGTAAAGAAGTGCATGCCTAGGTATCTATCCAGCGTAAGCAGAGCGATAGTCACCGTTAGGATTGGGAATGAAATGATGATCAAAATGTTTGCACATAGAGATGCCCAAGTGAAAACTGGCATCTTCATCATTGGCATAGACGGTGTACGCATACGCAAAATGGTCGCGAAGAAGTTCACGCCTGTTAACGTCGTACCAACACCTGATATCTGCAGCGCCCAAATCCAATAGTCGACCCCGACTCCTGGGCTAGCCTCAATACCTGAAAGCGGCGGATACGCTAGCCAACCTGTACGACCAAATTCACCTAAGCCGAGAGACATGTTTGTTAGGATGACACCAACAACAAACAGCCAGAAGCTCAAGTTATTCAGATACGGGAAAGCCACGTCACGTGCACCAATCTGCAATGGCACGATGATGTTCATCAAACCAATGACCAATGGCATCGCTACAAAAAAGATCATGATCACGCCGTGGGCAGTAAAAATTTGATCGTAGTGATGCGGTGGCAAGTAACCTGCTTCACCCGCAGAAGAAAGGAGTTGCTGACTACGCATCATGACTGCGTCAGCAAAACCACGAACAAGCATCACCATCGCTACTGCGATGTACATGAAGCCAAGTTTTTTATGGTCTACTGAAGTAAACCATTCATTCCACAAATATTGCCACTTTCCGGCTTTGGTCACCGCGTAAACTACGGCTAAACCAACCAGCGCCACAACCGCTAGGGTGATGACGATAATAGGTTCGTGGAATGGAACTGAATCAAGAGTTAATCTTCCAAACATTACGATTATCCTTGGTTTTCAGGCAAACAGTTCATTGAACCAGGATGCTGAGTCACAACGTCGGTGAACAAGAACGGAGGAACGCTAGAGAACAAAGTGACTGGCTCTGCGATACTTGGCGCTGCCAGTGAGCTGTATTGCTCCCAATCTTCAATACGATCAGGGCTCGCCTTCACTTTCTGCACCCAATTTAGGAACGCAGCACGATCAGACATTGCTGAAGCTGTGAACTTCATTTGCGAAAAGCCTTCGCCGCTGTAGTTCGATGCAAAACCCTTGTAGTCACCTTCGTGGTTCGCTATCAGGTTGAGCTTGGTTACCATTCCTGGCATCGCGTAGATCTGTGTACCTAAGCGAGGGATGAAAAACGCGTTCATGATGTTGTCCGAAGTCAGTTTGAACTGCACTGGCACGTCTTTCGGGAACGCCACATAGTTCACCGTCGCAATGTTTTCTTCTGGATAGATGAACAACCATTTCCAATCGAGTGACACCACTTCGATGGTCATTGGTTTAACATCACTTTCCAAAGGTTTGGATGGCTCTAGTTCATGAGTTGAACGCCATGTGATCGTCGCAAGAATCGCAATGATGATGATTGGAATTGTCCATACCACCACTTCGATTTTGGTCGAGTGTGACCACTCGGGTGCGTACTCTTCTTCAGTGTTAGAGGCGCGGTATCGGTAAGCGAAGTAAATCGTCATTAAAATCACAGGGATTACAACGATCAACATCAGCAAAAGAGCAGTAATAATTAACTCTTTTTCTTGCACACCAATGGCACCTTTGGGGTCAAGTAAAGCTGAATTACATCCTGAGAGCATAAGTATGACGGACGCCAAACTTCCCCTCGACAAGATGCGTTTATATCTTGAGGCTTCCATTAACTTTCTCGATGGTTGTCTGGTTTCAAAGCAGATGCCAATCAAAGTAAATAAAAGCTCACAAATAGCGCAGAGGTAATGTATGAGAACAAGAAAAAACTTCGATAAGTAGTTATTCTACTTACAATTTTTCAACTTCGTCATCAAGCATTTAACCAGCTAGAATGAACCGTTATTTGCTACGATACGATTGGTATCAAGCCAAGAACCAGTTGTTATAGTCATTAGAATGTTTATGTGTTGAGCATGAGTAACGTCGGGCTCAGAGCGAAACAAAACGGAATTGAGTGGAGATCAAAACCACACTCTTAGTGTGAGTTTATTGTTACACTTTGAAACACTATGTTACATTTGGCGCATTATGAGGAGTAAAAAGTTAAAGCTCATTAGCCACAACTGGAAACTAACCTTCCATTAATGGAAGTTACACACTTTAAATCGAATATTAACCTCAACACGAATTTCTCGTGCTTCAACAATTAATTATTTAAAAACAAATAGTTGAAACTTAAAATTGATGAGACTGACTATCAACTTCATTTACGCAGATAGCCTTAATGAGAAGCGGAAACTAAAAAACCAAAAGTGTGATCAGCATCAAATTAATGATTTCACTTAATATTTGAGTGGTATTTACATCTCTTTATTGGATTGCGAGAAATCATTCTCAAGGTAAATCCAAACATAAGTTGTAAATACATTTGGGTTGCGCAGAATTAGCACTCCACAACATAGAAAATGTTGAAATGGAAAGAAACTTATTATTCAGGTCTATCAGAGCCTTATTTAAGTGGTCACTTACATACGAATACCGCCATCCACTTCTAAAACCCTGCCAGTAAAGTAATCACTCTCAATAATGTATTTTACTGCATGCGCGATTTCGCTTGTTTCGCCCATCCTGCCAACTGGGATCATCTTTTCTAATCGCTCTATGGCTTCTGGTTTCATTTGCTCTGCCATCGCGGTATGAACTACACCTGGTGCAACCGCCGCCGCGCGAATACCGTATCTTGCGAGCTCACGGGCCCATGTTGTCGCCATGGTCGCGACCGCCGCTTTTGACGCAGAATAATTGGTTTGTCCGATATTCCCTGCTCTCGCAACACTAGAAATATTGATGATAACGCCTTGGGAGCCACTCTCAATCATCTTGACGGCAGCTTCACGCCCACACAAAAATGTTCCTGTCACGTTAACGTTCATGACCAAATTGAATTGATCTAAAGACATCTTACTGATCACGCCATCTTTTGCTTTTACAAGTAACCCATCTCTTAACACGCCAGCGTTATTGACTAACCCATTGAGTTGACCAAAATCTTGGATAATCGCTTCAAACGTGGTTTCAACATCGATTTCGTTGGTGACATCCACTTGATATGTCAACGCTTTCGCACTCAGCATTCGACACTGCTCTTGTGTTTCCATTAAGCCACTGGCGTTTACATCCAACAACGCTAAATCAGCGCCAGCTTGAGCAAGGGTAATGGCCATCATTTGCCCAAGCCCCTGCCCTGCTCCTGTAATGGCAATAACACTACTTTTTATGTCCATATTGGTGCACTCCATAGCTCGTAATGTTCTCTATCTCAACCAGTCTAAGTTGGCCGAAATGATGCGCGTTTTACGTCACCATCTCGGGCTGGTTTGTCACAAAACTCGGTCTAGCCTTTCTTACTCTTGTATAACTCAAATAAGCTTGAGAAATCGAGTTCGCCGTGGCCGCTCGCGTTGTGGAAAGAATATAAGTTGCGCGCTAACGACCCCATCGGAACCGAAGAATGTGTTTGTAACGCCGCATCTAACCCCAAGCCGAGATCTTTCAGCATGAGTTTGCTCATAAAGCCCGGTTGGTAATCGTGACTGGCTGGCGCACTGTCCATCACGCCTGGGCAAGGATTGTAAAGCTCCAATGCCCAATTTCGGCCAGAGCTTTGCAGCATGATGTTTGATAGCACTTTTGGATCGAGTCCATGATCGATACCTAGGTTTAATGCCTCGCACGTACCAGACATTAAAATGCCGAGCATAAGGTTGTTACAGATTTTCGCCATTTGACCATCGCCTGCTTTGCCAGCATGGAAAACATTTTTTCCCATATACTGCAAAATGGCATTGGCTTTAGAAAACGCTTGATCCGAACCACCAACAATAAAGGTTAATGTCGCCGCTTTAGCGCCAGCAACGCCCCCCGAAACGGGCGCGTCGACAAACAACACGCGTTTATTTGCCGCTTCATTGGCGACTAATCGCGCAGAGTCCGGATCAATGGTTGAACAATCAATCATCAAGGTACTTGGCGAGACAAGATTGAGGACACCTACGCCACCATGTAAGTCACCAAGATACACGGAACGAACGTGAGACCCTGCTGGTAGCATCGTGATGACTGTGCTAGCACCATCCACGACTTCCTCAATAGAGCTCGCCACCACCGCACCAAAAGGTACTAGTTGCTTTGCGGCTTCGCTATCGACATCGAATACTTGCACGTTAAATCCAGACGCGAGTAAGTTTTGCGCCATCGGATGCCCCATTCTTCCTAAACCGATAAATGCGATGGTACTCATGATCATTCTCCTTATTGACCTAGTGTTTGTTCACCCAAATCAGCAAGCGGATGTTCGTCATCCGGCCAAAGTGAGGTAAACAAGGTATCGATGACATCTTCATCGACTTCACTGACACTGTTAAACATCCAGTTAGGTTCGCCATCCCGGTCAATAAGCCGAGAACGGACGCCCTCTTTAAATTCACCTAATAAGGCACTGCGAACCGACAAACTCAACTCTAAACGGAAGCAATCTGCAAGCGGTAAGCTGTGGTACTCTTTCACTTGTCTAAAGCAAATATGCGCGGTGATCGGACTGCCCGATGCGAACGTTTGTTTCGCGTTTTCTATCCACTGGCTATTCCCTTCGATAGTCATGATTCGCTGTGCTATCGCATTAAGATCAAAGCCTTTGCACGCTTCCTCTATCTGATCTAAGTATGGACAAATTTGCGTGGTTGGTTTGCTATCAATAACTTGTTCTTCCATTAACTGTAGTAGTGCAGTTACCAACTCTTTCGCGTCTTCTTTGCCCCACTGGAGCCGCTTTAGCTCATCCAGTAAGGTGGGATACTGCTCTTCCAACAGTGACCAATCGGCCAAACCAATAGTGACAGCGTCACTTGAATTTACCATTGAACCTGTCAATCCGAGGAATAAACCCACTTGCGGATCTATCTGGCTTAAAAACCACGTACCTCCCACATCGGGATACAGTCCAATATTGATTTCTGGCATAGCAAGGCGTGATGTTGTTGTCACAACTTTATGGCTGGTTCCCATAAAAAGCCCCATCCCACCGCCCATGACAATACCTTCTCCCCAACCGATAATGGGTTTGTTGTAAGTGTGGATGAGATAGTCACACTCATACTCCAACGAGAAATAGTTCGTACAGAACTCTACGATTTTTTCTTTACTCTCGTTATGCATGACGTGATACATAGCTCGAACATCACCACCAGCACAGAATGCTTTTTCTCCAGCGCCAGTCAGTACCACACAAGCCATATGTGGATCATCTTGCCACTTGATAAGCTGATCGTTAAGTTGGACCAACATGTCATACGTCAATGCATTCAATGAAGCGGTGTTGTCTAACGTTGCGATACCAATGCGGTGCACGCCATCTAAGCACTCTATTTCACTGATGGTTACCATCCCTGCCATGTGGCCTCCTATCGGTTTTTCCATTGCGGTGGGCGTTTTTCTAAAAAGGCGCGAACACCCTCGACTTGATCTTCCGTATCAAAAAGATTCAGAAACAACTCTCGCTCTTTCATTAAGCCGTGCTGAAGTGGCGCAGAGCGCATATTTTGAATGAGCGCCTTACATGCGGCGACAGAAGATGGCGACTGGTTCGAAACAGATTCAGCAAGCTCCATCGCTTTACTTAAAGCTTCGCCTTTGGGAACCAACTCCTCAACTAGGCCTAGTTCTTTTGCTTTGTCAGCGCTGACTTGCTCTCCACATAAAATGATGCGCTTTGCCCAGCCTTCCCCCACTAACGCTGTGAGGTTTTGGGTACCACCAGCACAGGGCAAAAGTCCGACTTTGGCTTCTGGTAAAGCAAGTACCGCTTGCTCTTCAACGACTCGAATGTCACAAGCTAATGCCACTTCTAACCCTCCGCCCATGGCGTAACCATTAATGGCGGCAATGGAAACACCACGGAATTCAGAGAGCGTTTCAAAAGCTTCACCAAAGCATCGCGCCATGTCTAACGCAACCACTTTGTCACCATCAGAAAATAGCTTGAGATCCGCACCAGCAGAGAAAAACTTTTCTCCACTGCCGGTTAAAACCAGTGCGTAGACCTGCTTATCATTGTTAAGTGTGAGTATCAGCGACTTCAGTACCTTGAGGCTCTCTGCTGTCCACGTATTGGCTGGCGGGTTGTTTATCGTCACCACCGCAACGTGATTAGTGATCGTATGTTGAATGGCTGCTTGGGTTAATGGCATATCTGAATCCTTTCTCAATGAGCAAATACCATACTTTGCTAAAGCAAAGCCGACTCCTCAGAGAGCAAACGACGTGCGATGATTAAACGCATAATTTCGTTCGTTCCCTCCAGAATTTGATGCACACGCACATCTCTGAAATGACGCTCCATTGGATACTCTTTGATGTAACCATAGCCACCATAAAGCTGCAGCGCGTGGTCGCAAACCTGAAAGCCCACATCGGTTGCGAACCGTTTTGCCATCGCGCAATAAGCCGTAGCATCAGGGTCATTTCGGTCGAGTTTACTGGCGGCATAGCGCACCAACTGCCGCGCAGCCACTAGCTCTGTCGCCATGTCTGCCAATTTGAATTGTAAGGCTTGAAACTGCGCAAGCGGCTTGCCGAACTGCTTACGCTCTTGAATGTACCGTGCCGCCTGATTAAGGGCCTGTTGAGCCGTACCGACGGAACAGGTCGCAATATTTATACGCCCTCCATCAAGCCCTTTCATCGCAAAGACAAAACCTTGCCCTTCTTCGCCCAGTAAATGGCTAGCTGGAATAACGACATTTTCAAAAGTAACCGCTCGTGTTGGTTGGCTGTTCCAACCCATTTTGGGTTCTTTGCGCCCATAGCTGATACCATCAGCGTGAGCAGGAACAACAAATGCGGACACGCCTTTGGCACCCTCATCTCCGGTTCGCGCCATCACGACCAAAACATCTGTCTCTCCTGCGCCAGAGATAAAGGTTTTGCAGCCATTCAGCACGTAAGTATCACCTTTTTTGCTCGCGGTTGTGGCCAACGAAGCGGCATCCGACCCCGCATTAGGCTCGGTTAAGCAATAGGAGCCTAACCACTCCCCCGTAACTAATTTCGGACAGAACTGCGTTTTGGCTTCATCGGTAGCAAAACTGGCTATCATCCAACTGACCATGTTGTGAATCGTCATAAACGCCGTAGTGGACGTACATCCCATGGCCAGTTGTTCAAAGATAATTGAAGCATCCAAGCGACTCAGCCCTAGGCCACCTTGCGCTTCTGGAGTGTAGAGACTGAGAAACCCCAGTTCCCCCGCCTCTCTCAATACGTCTTTGGGGAAGATCTGCTTTTCATCCCACTCCGCCGCCATCGGTGCTAAACACTCATCGGCAAATTGCTGAGCGGTATCGGCAAATGCACGTTGATCTTCATTAAGTTCAAAGTCCATAAAAGCTCCTTCTATTCACTCAGCGCAGTTGGATGGTCAAATTAGGCCCCGTTGGAATATCGTCATCAAACCAACGTGCCGTCACCGTTTTAGTCTCGGTATAAAAACGTACCGCTTGTTTACCATACGCATGTAAATCACCATAGAAACTGCCTCTCCAACCAGTAAAGGAGAAAAATGGTAAAGGGACTGGAATAGGCACATTGATCCCAACCTGACCGACTTGAATGTCATGCTGATATTTTCTCGCAGCAGCGCCATTAGCCGTAAAAATGGAAGTGCCGTTCCCGTATGGGTTGCGATTCACCAACTCAATGGCCTCTTGCAACGTTTCGACTTCCATACAAACTAAAACAGGGCCAAATATCTCTTGCGTGTAAATCGACATATTCGCTGTTACACCGCTAAACAAGGTTGGGCCAATCCAGTTTCCATCGGGAAAGCCTTCCACTTCACACTGACTGCCATCCAGTTCACACACTGCGCCTTGTTGTTTGCCATCTTCGATTAGGTCCAATACGCGTTGTTTGGCTTGCTCACTGATCAGTGGGCCATAAGCAGCTTGCTCATCGTCCCAAGGCCCTGGGTGTACTTTCGCCATTGCCTGTTTAAGGTCTGTAATCCATTGTTTTGAATCGCCGACAAATACCGCAACAGAAATTGCCATACAACGCTGCCCCGCCGCCCCAACGGAGGACCCCACTAAGTTATTCACCACTTGTTCCTTGTTCGCATCAGGCATGATCACCATGTGATTTTTAGCACCAGCAAAAGCTTGAACGCGTTTAAAGTGTTTCGTACCCGTAGTGTAGATATAACGGGCAACAGGAACCGAGCCAACAAATGACACCGCTCGAATATCAGGATGAGCCAGCAGAAAGTCGACTTGCTCTTTGCGGCCATGAACGATCTGCAACACCCCTTTTGGCGCGCCGGCTTGCTCAAATAGTTCGGCTAAACGAATAGAGGTCAATGGCACTTGTTCGGAGGGTTTGAGCACAAACGTATTGCCCGCAGCGATGGCGATTGGGAACATCCACAACGGAATCATGGCAGGAAAGTTAAACGGCGTGATCCCACAACACACACCTAAGGGCTGAATCATTGAGTAACTATCAATATCCGTGGCAACGTTTTCGACGGTTTCTCCCATCATGTTGCTAGCAATGTTTGCCGCCTGCTCAACCACCTCGATACCACGCCACACATCGCCTTTGGCATCCGCTAAAATCTTACCCGTCTCATGAGAAAGCAGTGTGGCAAGCTCATCATGATGTTCTTTGAGCAAGTGCTGATAGCGAAGCATGACTCTGGCACGCTCGGATACTGCCACTTCCTTCCAAGATTGGAATGTCTCTTTCGCATTATCAATGGCGGCTTCCATCTCGTGCTCTGTGGAACATGGAACGTACGCAATGACATCATTAGTGGCGGGATTGGTTACCTCAACCCAATCCGATGTTTGAGATTCACGAAACTCGCCACCAATAAACAAGGGAACCAAACGAGTCATCATTTACTCCTTTCTGATTTCAATTAAAGCGGTATTTCAATGCCTATCGCCGTGGCTTCTCCACCACCGATACAAAGTGACGCAACACCCCGCATCACTTTTTTGGCTTCGAGATCACCATTGGTGCCTAACGCTTGTAGCTGACGCAAACTGTGAATCAATGTCACCAGAATTCGTGCGCCACTAGCCCCTATCGGATGCCCAAGCGCACAGGCTCCACCTTTAATATTTACTTTGCTCGTATCTAGTCCAAGTTCCGCCACCGCTATTTGTGTCACGACGGCAAAGGCTTCATTGATTTCCCACAGGTCCACTTCATAAATTGACCAATCTAGCTGGAACAGCAGTTGCTCAATTGCGTAGACGGGTGCCAAAGTAAATTCTGCAGGTTTTCTGGCATGTGTAGAGTGCGCCTTGATGATCGCAAGTGGTTTAAGCCCCTGATGACGCGCAGTGTCTTCATCCATAAGCACAAGAGCCGCTGCGCCATCTGAAATGGCACTCGAATTAGCAGCGGTCACCGTACCTTTTTCATCGAATGCAGGTTTGAGTTGAGGAATTTTACCAAGGTCAATCGAGCGAGGGTGCTCATCGTAGTTCAGCACCGCTTGTTCTGACTTGGTATTGAGTGAAACCGGCGAAAGTTCATCGGCAAACAAGCCTCGCTCTTGAGCTTCCAACGCACGTTTTGCCGACATCACGGCCCATTCATCCATTTGCTCTCTGGTGAACTTAAGCCTGTCAGCGACTTGCTGAGCATAAACACCCATTAAGTGCCCTTCGTAAGCATCTTGTAGCCCATCGAGAAACATGTGGTCATACGCAGACTGGTGCCCCATACGCATTCCCTTTCTCGCCTCCCTCAGCAGATACGGCGCATTGGTCATACTTTCCATACCACCAGCAATGGCAGAGCGAATCGTTCCAGCTTTAATGAGATCGTGCGCTAACATGACGCTCTTCATGCCAGAGCCACACACTTTGTTAATGGTGGTGCACCCTACACCCAAAGGAAGATCTGCCCCCATAGATGCTTGCCTCGCAGGAGCTTGTCCACACCCTGCTGGAAGCACACATCCCATGAACACTTCATCCACCGAAGTCACATTCACTTCGTGCATTGCCGCCTTGATCGCCAGTGCGCCTAATTGAGGAGCAGAGTAAGTTTGCAACTTGCCTTGAAAGCGCCCAATTGGCGTTCTTTTCGCGCTGACAATCCAGATGTCTTTTCCCATGATTCGCATTCCCTTAAGGTATATGTGAACACTTGGCAGACTGATGACACCCTACATAGAATTACTCACCAAGCGCCACACCAGCCTTTATCGCCTTTTTCACTAACAAACTTTCATTCCGCGATTTCTTGACGTTTACGTAAGCATAGCACTAGCCTTTACAATGAGATGAAAAAACACACCAAGCAGACGTTTATATTTCAAAGTTGATGTTCGGCCTTCCCATTTAAGGTTCGATTTCCAGAAACTGGATTTTTATTCGAGGTAAGTATGTTATGGAAAAATACAAGATCAGTGACCTCGCCAAGGAGTTTGATATTACTACTCGCAGTATCCGGTTTTATGAAGACGTGGGTCTGATTGAACCAGAGCGAAAAGGCAATATGCGCGTTTATCAACGCAGGGATAGAATTCGCCTCAAACTGATTTTAAGAGGGAAACGACTCGGTTTTTCGTTAGCAGAAATTCGTGAACTTTTCGAGCTCTACGACATGCAACAAACCGAAGGACAGTTATTGAAAATGCTCAATATCATTGAAGAGAAACAAGCTGTCCTACAACAACAACTCAACGACATCAGCGTCGTTATGGCTGAGTTGAATGCCGCTAAGGAGCGTTGTATTCAAACACTCAAAAGCAAGCAGACATAAACGCTATACTCAATTAGCAAGACCGCTACAGGCTTTTCCACCCTACCTCTGATACCGGGAGACGTTATGAAAAGCACCTATACCCCACTCAATTTCGGACTTGGTGATACCATCGATATGCTCCGAGAACACGTTAATGCCTTTGCTACGGAACATATTGCGCCCATCGCCGCTGAGATAGACCGCGATAACCAGTTCCCGAATCATTTATGGCCTTTGTTGGGAGAAATGGGGTTGCTTGGTGTGACCGTCGATGAAGAGCTTGGTGGTGCAGGCATGGGATACCTCGCTCATGTTGTTGCCATGGAAGAAATCAGCCGTGCCTCTGCGTCTGTCGCTTTAAGCTACGGCGCTCATTCTAACCTGTGCGTCAACCAAATCTTTCGTAACGGCACGCCTTCTCAACGCGAAAAATACCTTCCAAAACTCATTGATGGTACGCACGTTGGCGCCCTAGCGATGAGTGAGCCCAATGCCGGTTCAGACGTGATAAGCATGCAACTGAAAGCGGAGAACAAGGGCGACCATTTTGTACTGAATGGCAACAAAATGTGGATAACAAACGGGCCCGATGCTGACGTAGTGGTGCTTTACGCTAAAACAGATGTCAGCGCAGGTTCACGTGGCATTACCGCATTCATTATTGAACGTAACTTCGCAGGTTTCACTCATGCTCAAAAGCTGGACAAGCTAGGCATGAGAGGCTCGAATACTTGCGAACTTGTATTTAACCATTGCGTAGTGCCAAAAGAGAATATTCTTGGCGAGTTGAATCAAGGCGTCGAGGTGTTAATGAGTGGGCTGGATTACGAGCGCGTCGTCCTCGCTGCCGGACCACTCGGGATAATGCAAGCTTGCATGGACATTGTGGTCCCGTACGTACATGAACGAGAGCAGTTTGGAAAATCCATTGGCGAGTTTCAGTTAGTTCAGGGCAAGATCGCCGATATGTACTCTCGAATGAGTGCAGCAAAAGCGTATGTATATACCGTCGCAGCGGCTTGTGATCGAGGTAACGCAACACGCAAAGACGCCGCTGGCGCGATTTTGTACAGTGCAGAACTCGCCACACAAATGGCACTCGATGCAATACAACTGCTCGGTGGGAATGGCTACATCAATGAATACCCTGCTGGTCGTTTGCTACGTGATGCAAAGCTTTATGAAATCGGCGCGGGTACCTCAGAGATTCGCCGCATGTTAATAGGCCGAGAGCTGTTCGAAGAATCTCGCTAACAGAACATACGACAAGGAAGTCATTATGGCCATTATCAAAAGTAAAACTAAGCCAACTGACGAGTTATTTCTTTCCAATAAAGCCGTGATGGAAACGTTGGTCACTCAACTTAATCAACACATCGAGACCATCAAACAGGGCGGCGGTGAAAAAGCCATTCAGCACCAGAGGCAAAAAGGAAAACTCCCCGCACGAGAACGCATCGCGCGCTTGCTTGATGACAACACTGACTTTCTTGAAATCAGCCAGTTTGCCGCCTGGCAAGTGTATGACGAGGCGATCCCCTGCGCTGGTGTTATCGCCGGCATTGGTATCATAGAGGGGATTCAATGCATGGTCATCGCCAACGATGCTTCGGTAAAAGGCGGAACCTACTACCCACTCACGGTAAAAAAACACCTTAGAGCGCAAGAGATTGCCCAACGTTGCCAACTCCCCTGCGTGTATTTGGTGGACTCCGGTGGCGCAAATCTCCCTCATCAGTCCGACGTCTTCCCCGACAAAGAACACTTTGGTCGCATTTTCTTTAACCAAGCGAGAATGTCAGCGAAAGGCATCCCCCAAGTTGCTGTTGTGATGGGGCTTTGCACTGCTGGGGGCGCGTACGTTCCTGCCATGGCGGATGTCTCCATTATGGTTAAAGAGCAAGGCACCATTTTTTTGGCGGGACCACCTTTGGTGAAAGCAGCCACTGGCGAAGTCGTGACGGGTGAAGAGCTCGGCGGTGCAGACGTGCATTGTCGGAAATCTGGTGTCGCAGATTATTACGCTGAAAATGATGAACATGCCCTAATGCTTGCGAGAGAAGCCATTGCCAATGCCAATAGAACAAGACCTGTTAAGCCAGAAAACACCGTGCTTCCTCCCCGCTACGACGCAGAAGAAATCTACGGAATCGTGAATGCCAACTTACGACTGTCATTCGACGTTCGAGAAATTGTTGCCCGCATCGTCGATGATTCTGATTTCGACGAATTCAAAGCCTTGTATGGCAGAACGCTAGTGTGTGGCTTCGCTCGTATTCAAGGACACTTGATTGGTATTGTGGCAAACAACGGTATCTTGTTTTCTGAATCGGCACAAAAAGGCGCGCACTTTATTGAGCTGTGCGCCAAACGGAAAACACCGCTTCTCTTTCTCCAAAACATTACCGGCTTTATGGTCGGAAAAAAGGTTGAAGAAGAAGGCATCGCAAAACATGGCGCCAAGTTAGTGATGGCCGTCGCTTGTGCTGACGTGCCGAAGTTTACCGTGATCATCGGTGGATCGTACGGCGCTGGTAATTACGGCATGTGCGGCCGAGCGTATGATCCAACCATGATGTGGATGTGGCCGAACGCGCGTATTTCTGTGATGGGCGGAGAACAAGCAGCAGGCGTTTTAACACAAGTTCGAAAAGACGCGAAGGAACGTCAGGGGGAAGCGTGGTCAGAGCAAGAAGAGCACATTTTTAGAGAATCGATCATAGACTTGTATGAAACACAAGGACATCCCTATTTTGCGAGTGCTCGGCTATGGGATGACGGAATTATTGACCCTAAAAAAACGCGTCAGGTGTTGAGTCAAGCGTTAATGGCAGCATTAAACGCCCCCATTCCTGATAGCGAGTTTGGCGTCTTCAGAATGTAAACATCCAAAGATGAATTAAGGAAGTAAGTATGCAGGAAATGCAACCAAGCATTATTCCCAACGCCCAAAGGCAAGATGATGTTCTTTGGCATGTCGATGATAATGGCGTAGCGACCATTACCCTAAACAGAGCAGCCAAACACAATGCTTTTGACGCTTGTACGATCGACTTGCTGATCCACCGCCTAGATTATCTCGCTTTACGAACGGATGTGCGGTGCTTGGTATTAAGAAGTAACGGTAAGCATTTTTCATCCGGGGCCGATTTGAATTGGATGCAGTCGATGGCCGACAGCACGAGGCAAGATAACTTCATTGATGCCCAAAACTTGGCAAGACTCATGGAAACATTAGATTCGTTCCCTCAACCCACCATCGCAGTTGTTCAAGGTTCCGCTTATGGTGGTGCTTTAGGGTTGATTTGTTGTAGTGATATCGCCATCGCAAGCCAAAGTGCCAACTTTTGCTTAAGTGAAGTTAAGCTTGGTTTAGTTCCAGCGACCATTGCGCCTTACGTCATGCGCGCGATGGGGAATAGACAAGCTAGACGCTATATCTTAAGTGGTGAAGTCATTTCAGCCGAAGATGCCGAACGGTTTGGTATTGTGCACGAAGTGAAAGAAGCCAAACAGCTTGAAAATGCGGTCGATAGCGTAATCAAGACGTTGCTACTTAATAGCCCAGATGCGATGCGTAAAGCGAAAACGCTCTGCCATCAATGTCATCAAAACCCCATCGATCAACAACTGATTCACTATACTAGCAAGCTCATTGCGGACATTAGAGTATCACCCCAAGGTCAAGATGGGCTGCAAGCGTTTCTTGAAAAACGTAGCCCAAGTTGGGTCACCAAGTCACAGGACAAGTAATGCTACCTTCCAAAGTAAAGATTGTCGAAGTAGGTCCTAGAGATGGGTTGCAAAATGAATCTCCTGTTGCGACCCAGACTAAAATCCGGCTGATCAACTTACTCTCTGATACTGGGTTAACGCATATTGAGGTGGGCTCTTTTGTCTCACCCAAATGGGTGCCACAAATGGCGGACTCAACAGAGGTCATGAAAGCAATAACACGGCGAAATCATGTTACCTACTCTGCCCTGACTCCAAACCTAAAAGGCTTAGAACAAGCGTTGGAGGCTGACGCCAATCAGGTCGCGATTTTCACTTCATCCTCAGAAGGATTCTGCCAGCACAATATCAATTGCTCGATTGCAGAAAGCCTAACTCGCTTCGAACCTGTAATGCGATTAGCCACCAAACACGGCATCCCGGTTCGTGGCTATCTATCCTGCGTCGCCGACTGCCCTTACGATGGCCCGACAGCCCCTAAACAAGTGGCGAGCGTGGTCAAATCACTCATCGATTTAGGGTGTTATGAGGTGTCTCTAGGCGACACAATCGGTACAGGCACGCCAAACCGTATCGCTGCTATGCTGGAAGCCGTCATGTTGGTTGCACCTCTTCGCCAGCTTGCTGTCCATTTCCACGACACATGGGGACAAGCTCTCACCAACATTTATCAGGCACTGAGTATGGGCATCAATACCATCGACAGTAGTGTAGCTGGGCTGGGTGGATGCCCATACGCTCAAGGCGCATCAGGAAATGTCGCAACGGAGGATGTACTGTATTTGTGCCAAGGGTTAGGAATAGAAACAGGGATCGACTTAGAGCTACTGGCTAAAGCTGGCTGGATGATCAGCGAAGAGCTGGGTCGGCAGCCTACATCAAAAGTGTCATTAGCATTGCGTAACCGCGTATTATCACTTTCGTAGAAGGCCATCCGGTACCTCAAATTCTCCCAACCCAAGTTAATTTGCTCTACTTTCGGGTAGGGAAGCGAAACCGCCCGCCAGTACGATAAATAATTAGAGAAAATAAGATAAGCACACAACCTACTAGTTTATTTGCCGTTAGTACTTCGCCATACCACAGCACGCTCAGAATAACCGTCCAAACTGGTTCTAATATCATAATTAGAGCAGCGTTACCTGCCTGAACAAATTTTTGCCCCATGGTTTGCATTACGTAACGCAAGCTCGTCGCTAATAAGGTACTCAACGCAAACCACCACCAAATAGAGGAGTCCACCTCTACCGGGAAAGATTCCATAAAAAATGAAACCAACAAACCTAAACAACCTGCTGAAAAAAGTTGCACGCAAGTAAGCAGCAGCACAGGTAGTTTTTGAGAGTATTTGCTGTTCACATTAAAATGAAGCGCCAAAACCAGTGCTGCACCAAGAAACCACAATTGACTGGCCGATTGTTTCCAGCCACCAACTAAAGAAAGACAAGCAAGACCTAATACAGCGATAGGCAAAGAAAGCCAGAAAATTCGTTGTGGTCGTTGACGAAACATAACCCATGCAACAATCGGCACAAACAGCATGGAAAGGCTCATGATAAATGCGCCTTCCCCGAGAGTATCACTGATAGAAATAGCGTAAATCCATGTCATAACGGCACTGCCTAACAGGAGCCCGACACCACCAGCAGAAAGCACATCTTTTAAGTTTGCTTTCAGCAAAGGTCGGTAACATAGAGGCAGTAAGCAGAGCGAAGCGATAGTAAATCGCGCCCCAATAAAGCCAAAAGGTGGTAAACCCTGTATTGTTTCCTTAGAGAATATCCAGCCAAGTGCCGCGATCATCGTCGTCGCAACCAGAATAACCGTCGCTTTGCGTTCTGAGTTAAACATAAGTACTCACAAAATATGGAACACACAATAGCGCAGCAAGAGAGTTTTACTGCGCTATTGTGTAAATTTGAAAGGGGTTTGTGTCGAGCGAAAAAGTGAAAGCCCGATCCTCTCCTGTATTGTTGTCACGCAGATTGAAGTTCTGCTGCTAGATACATTAAATGCAGGCAAAGTCTTAAGGCAAGCCTTTTCGCATACTAAATTACTTTAGCATTCTATACAGCAAGCAAACTGGCTAAAACCTGTACCGGGTGTCGAACTACCTCCCCTTCAAAACGCTTAACTTGACTGCGGCAGGAGTAGTATTGCGACTTCAACGCTCCTCAATACAGGTTGAATAAGGCGAATTGCTTTTTACCCATCGCCCCTACAATGAAAACTTATTGATTAACTACAACGAGCGGTTAAATTGCTCCACGGCCTCTACAACACGGCTAGCGCCATCTTGTATTTCATTCATCACATTGCCTGCTTTTTCAGAGAGCTCTAGCGTATCTAGTGCTTCTTTTTGGCATTTAGCGATCAGCTTAACTGCGTTATCTGTTCGCTGTAGGTTTTCACTGACCATTGTGACAATTTCATCGGTGGTTGCATTGGTTCTTGTAGCAAGCTGTCTGACTTCATCAGCAACAACGGCAAAACCTCTACCATGCTCACCCGCACGAGCCGCTTCTATCGCCGCATTTAACGCCAATAAGTTAGTTTGGTCAGCGATACCACTGATGCTATTTACCAACTCGCTAATACGCGATGAGTGCGCTTTTAGCTCGTCAATCGCGGTGTTCGCTTGCTGCATTTGCTCGGAAAGTATCTGCATCTTTTCTAACGTTGAGCCTATAACCTCTTGCCCTTGCAGGGTTTGTGTTCCAGTTTCTTGCGAGATTTCATTCGCCAATTGCGCAGCCTGGGCCATTTTCTGTTCCTGCATCACCTGCTGGGTAATATCTGTCGCGAACTTAACGACCTTGTAGAGCTCTCCTCTGTCGTTATGGATAGGGTTATATGAAGCCTCTAGCCACACCTCTTCACCATAACGGTTAACTCGTTTGAATCGCTCTGATGAAAATTGCCCTTTTGCTAAACGTTGCCAAAACTCACGGTAAGCTTGAGAGCTCGACTCTTCCTGATCACAAAACATGCGATGATGCTTCCCTAGAATCTGATCAAGCGTATAACCCATTGTGTTTAGGAAATTATCGTTGGCTTTTAAAACATGGCCATCTAATGTGAACTCAATCACCGCCATAGAACGACTTAATGCATTTAGCATGTCCTCTTGCTCACGAGATGATTTGATCGTTCGCGTAAGTTCAGAAGCAAAAACAAAAAAGCTTTCTACTTCTCTGCGCTCATTTAAAACAGGCTGGATAATCGTTCTTAACCAGGCTTCCTCACCATTACCTTTCTGTACTTGCAATGCCCCATTCCAGAACACTTTATCTTGGACGGCTTTCTTCATTCGATGAAAGTGGTCTGTATTGCGCGAATTTGACGGTACCAATTCAGTAATTGATTTCGTTAAGATCTCATCATCATGTAAGAAAAGTTCTTGCTGTAGTTTGGTATTTGCAGAAGTAATGAGGCCTTTACTATCCAATGTTAAGCGGATCATCTCTTCATCTAAACTGGTTTGGATTTGCTGCAGGATTTGCAACTCCTGCTTTAATCGTTGATTTTCTTGTTGAAGCGACTTATTAAAAAACATGA
>NZ_WXWS01000515.1:0-21879 GCF_009904715.1 Vibrio sp. V42_P2S4T144
GATTACTTTCGTGGCTAGGTTTTGGTGACGAAGAACAAAGCCCAAAACCAAAAACTGAAGAAACAGTAAAAGAAGAAGCAGTGGAAGCGCCTTCTGAAGAGCAGCAAACCGAAGCGGTTGCTGAGCAAGCGGAAGCAACGCCAGAACTTGAAGAAGAAGCGAAACAATCAGAGGCTGCCCCAGCAGAAGCAGAAGCAGAAGCAGAAGCAGAAGCAGAAGCAGAAGCAGAGGAGCCAGAAGTCGTATCGGCCGCGCCTCGTGTTCAAGAACAAGAAAAGCCAACAGAAAGCTTTTTTGCTCGTCTTAAACGCAGCCTAAGCCGAACAAAAGCAAATATTGGTGCTGGCTTCTTCGGTCTGTTCAGCGGTAAGAAAATCGATGAAGACTTATTTGAAGAGCTAGAAGAGCAACTGCTTATTGCTGATGTGGGCATGAATACCACAACAAAAATTATCAACAACCTGACAGAAAAAGCCACACGTGGCGATCTGAAAGACGGCGAAGCCCTTTATGGTTTGTTGAAAGAAGAAATGGCTGAGATTCTTTCTAAAGTCGAACAGCCACTAGAAATCGATAGCAACAAAACGCCTTACGTCATCTTGATGGTGGGTGTAAATGGCGTGGGTAAAACCACGACCATCGGTAAGCTTGCCAAGCAGTTCCAAACTCAAGGCAAAAAAGTGATGCTTGCAGCGGGAGATACTTTCCGTGCCGCAGCGGTTGAGCAGCTACAAGTGTGGGGTGAACGTAATAATGTTCCTGTGATTGCTCAACATACTGGCGCAGACAGTGCCTCTGTTATCTATGATGCGATTGAAGCGGCAAAAGCACGTGGTGTGGATGTGGTGATTGCTGATACAGCAGGTCGTCTACAGAACAAAGCGAACCTAATGGAAGAGCTGCGTAAGATTGTACGTGTGATGAAGAAAATTGATGACTCTGCACCACATGAGATCATGCTAACGCTTGACGCAGGTACAGGACAAAATGCCATTAGCCAAGCGAAACTTTTCAGTGATGTTGCCCCTCTAACCGGGATTACTTTGACTAAGCTGGATGGTACAGCCAAGGGCGGCGTAATTTTCGCTATCGCTGATCAGTTCGGTATTCCAATTCGTTACATTGGTGTGGGTGAAGGTATCGAAGACTTGCGTCCATTTGAAACTCAAGAGTTTATTGACGCACTGTTTAGTCGTGAAGAATAAAAAGAGTTAGAGGAAATCAACGGTGATCAAATTTCAGCAAGTAAGCAAAGCTTACCGAGGTGGTCGACAAGCACTGCAAAAAGTCGATTTTCACCTGAGGCGCGGTGAAATGGCGTTTTTAGGCGGACATTCCGGGGCTGGTAAAAGTACCTTGCTGAAATTGATCTGCGCGATAGAGCGACCAACCGATGGCAAAATCCATTTTAATGGCCACGACATCACGCGTATTCCAGGCAAAGACATCCCTTTTTTGCGCCGCAATATTGGGATTGTTTTTCAAGATCATCGCCTATTGATGGATCGCAGTGTGTACGACAATGTCGCTCTGCCAATGCGTATCGAATCGATTTCTGAAAACGAAATCAAACGCCGTGTTTCTGCGGCGTTAGATAAAACGGGCTTACTCGATAAAGCTCGTTGTCTACCTAGTCAACTTTCTGGTGGTGAGCAACAGCGCGTCGGTATTGCCCGTGCTGTGGTTAATCGACCAACGTTGCTGGTGGCTGATGAGCCTACGGGTAACCTTGACCCAGAATTATCCAACCGTGTGTTGCGTCTATTCGAAGAATTTAACCGTGCGGGCGTGACAATCTTACTTGCCACGCACGATGTGGGGTTAGTAAACACTCGCCCACAGTATCGTCATTTTGAATTGAACCAAGGCTTCCTAAGTGAGGTAGAAGACTATGGCAGGTAACAAGCACTCCCAAAAGAAGGGGAAAGGCCGCAGTGCCAAGCGTGCGAATACCGATGGTTTTTTCTCTGTCCACGCAAAACAAGCTAAATCCTCTTTTAGCGCCTTATGGCAACGACCACTAGGCAACATTCTGACCCTAGCGGTC
Source organism: Vibrio sp. V42_P2S4T144 (assembly GCF_009904715.1). Taxonomy (NCBI): domain Bacteria; kingdom Pseudomonadati; phylum Pseudomonadota; class Gammaproteobacteria; order Vibrionales; family Vibrionaceae; genus Vibrio; species Vibrio sp. V42_P2S4T144. The sequence continues at coordinate 2,048 of NZ_WXWS01000515.1, forward strand.
ATCTCCATGGCACTTGCCATGCCAGCTTGTTTGTATCTATTGGGGAAAAACGTTGCAGGGGCAGCGGAAGATGTCGCTTCTCCTTCACAAGTTAGTGCTTACTTAGTTGAAGGCATGCCGGATGCGCGAGTGATGGTTCTCAAAGATCAAATTGAAACTTGGCCTTTGGTAAAAGAGGTAGAATATATTTCACCGCAACAAGGTCTATCTGATTTAAGCCAATATGCAGGGTTCGACCAAGCTATCAGTCTTTTAAGTGGCTATGCGCTTCCTGGTGTGTTGGTGATTACGCCAGATTCGGAGCTAAAAAGTGATATTCAGTCATTAGCCAAAGACGTTCGAGAGCAACAAGATGTGACCGACGTGAGACTTGACGAAGACTGGCTGGCGCGTCTTGATGCAATCAAAACTCTCGCGAGTATTATTGTCATTACCCTGACAGTGCTGATGCTCGGTGCGGTATTTTTAATCGTTGGCAATACATTGCGATTTAATGTGCTGGCGAATAAAGAAGAGATTCAAACCATGAAACTGATCGGTGCGACGGACAGTTTCATTCTGCGCCCTTACTTGTACACAGGTATGTGGTTTGGCGTGTTAGGTGCCACTATTGCGTGGTTGGTAACGGCTTTAGTGACCATTGTCATGAATAGTGCGGTGGAAGACCTTGCTGCGTTGTACGATAGCCAGTTCCGCCTGATTGGTCTAAGTTGGGATGAATCTTTGTTACTAATCATCATTGGGAGTCTTTTGGGATGTATTGCGGCGCGCTTTTCTGCGCAACGACATTTAAAAGAAATTGAACCAGTTTAAGTGATGGCGGTCTTATTACTTGGATTTTATTAGCACTAGCTAATTTTGAACCCTTGCTTAGACCAAATGTTTATGGATAATTGCTTCCCCTTCTTGAAACTTGTTCATTTTGAGTTCAAGATATCGAAGCTAAATTGCAATGTAATGCTCCAGATCAGAGATTGATGAGGAATTGAATGACAAAAGAAGCGTATCCGATGGCTCTAGTCACGCAAGATAGCCTTGATAGCTATATTCGCTCAGTAAACAGCTACCCAATGCTGACTGCAGACGAAGAGCGTGAGCTGGCAGAACGATTACACTATAAAGGTGAGATTGAGGCTGCAAAAGGTCTAATTCTTTCGCACCTACGATTCGTTGTTCACGTTGCTCGTGGTTACTCTGGCTACGGTTTGCCAATGGCGGATCTTGTGCAAGAGGGTAACATCGGTCTAATGAAAGCCGTTAAGCGTTTTAACCCAGAAGTAGGGGTTCGCTTGGTTTCTTTCGCTGTCCACTGGATCAAAGCAGAGATCCACGAATACGTGCTACGTAACTGGCGTATCGTGAAAATTGCGACCACTAAAGCGCAACGTAAATTGTTCTTCAACCTGCGTAAGTCGAAAAAGCGCTTGGGTTGGTTTAACAACGGTGAAGTGGAAACCGTTGCGCGCGAGTTAGGTGTTGAGCCTTCTGAAGTTCGCGAGATGGAATCACGCTTAGCGGCGGTGGATTCAACCTTTGATATGCCAACTGATGAAGACGACAGTTCAAACGCTTACACAGCGCCGATGCTATACCTAGAAGACAAATCGTCTGATGTGGCCGACAACATTGAAGCCGCCAACTGGGAAATGCATACCAACAATCGCTTGGGTCATGCATTAGCGAGTTTGGATGAGCGTAGTCAGCGCATCGTGCGTTCTCGTTGGTTAGATGATGAGAAAGCAACATTGCAAGACTTAGCTGATGAGTTCGGTGTTTCCGCCGAGCGTATTCGCCAGCTAGAAAAAAATGCAATGAAGAAACTAAAATTGGCCGTGGGTGAATTTTAATTTCCACTGCTAATTGAAAGTAAGATTTTCATAGAAAGCCGAGATCATGTGATCTCGGCTTTTTTATTGTCGATCGAAAATCGATAGCGTTTGCGATCCGGATTTTATGTGCTACCTGTGTATAACTCTGTGAAGTAATTATTTATCAACTGTTCGAAACCCGGACAAAATAAGGGATTCAAGCACTTTTCCATCTGGGGATAGTTATAGATATACACACAGTTAGATCAGGATCATCACTACATATTGTGGATCAAAAGATCCAAATACACTTTATCAACGCAATTCACAGCTTTATCCACAAATGGTTGGAATGTGTACACTTTTGGAAAACCTGATTATCCATGTGTCTAAGTTTGCCGTTGGATAGGTTACAATAGCGGCAGTATACCCAAGCAGCTTCAAATATGGATTTTATGCTGTACCACGGGTGCTGATTAGTACGTTAGGTTCGAGGTTGCTTGGGTATATTAATAAGACAATGAGAAAGTAAATGGATCAGTTTAAGCATATCGATGTACAAGGTGCGCAAGCGCTGCTCGAGCAGGGTGATGCGAAGCTTGTAGATATCCGTGACCCTCAATCGTTTGCCGTTGCGCATGCGGAGTCCGCGTATCATTTAACTAACGATACGATCGTTGCGTTTATGGATGAAGTGGAGTTCGAACAACCTATTCTGGTGATGTGTTACCACGGCATTAGTAGCCAAGGTGCGGCGCAATATTTAGTTAACCAAGGCTTTGAACAGGTGTACAGTGTAGATGGTGGCTTTGAAGCCTGGCATCGAGCAGAACTACCGATAGTGAGAAGTTAATGAAGAGATTGGTAACGTTAAATAATCCACGTATGGCGCAAGCCTTTATTGATTATATGGCCTCTCGCCAAATTGACATCGAAATGATGCCTGAAGGGGATGGGCAATTTGCGCTGTGGCTGACTGATAGCCAGCATGAAATAGAAGCGGAAGCCGAACTTAAGCTGTTCCTTGCTAACCCGTCTGATTCAAAATACAGCGCCGCCTCGTGGGACGTTGCCGATACTCGTAAGAGCACATTTCATTATTCCAGCCCGAGTATCATGAGCATGGTCAAAGCGAAAGCTGGCCCCATGACTTTGCTGATCATGACAGTCTGTATCATCATCTACTTGTTACAAATGTTTGGCTTTGGCAATGGCGTGTTTAAGTTGTTGCACTTCCCGGCTTTTGAGGGGCAACAATGGCAAGTGTGGCGATGGCTAAGTCATGCGTTACTGCACTTTTCAGTAACTCACATCGTGTTTAACTTACTATGGTGGTGGCAGTTGGGGGGCGACATCGAACGTCGTCTCGGTTCCGGTAAGCTATTGCAACTCTTTGTGGTGTCGGCAGCGCTTTCAGGGGCAGGCCAGTTCTATGTTGAAGGGGCTAACTTCGGCGGCTTGTCTGGTGTGGTCTATGCACTGCTTGGTTATTTGTGGATATTGGGTTACCGCTTGCCACATTTAGGCCTTACGCTACCCAAGCCAATCATCGTCTTTATGTTGGTATGGTTAGTTCTTGGTTTTGTGCAGCCATTTATGGCGATTGCAAACACCGCTCACTTAGTTGGGCTACTGTCGGGGATGGCGATTGCGCTGTTTGATTCAGGCAAGATGAAATACCAACAGCAAGCCTAAAGCAGATGAAATGAAAAGACCGCTCAAGAGCGGTCTTTTTTATGTTCAAAACGGATTTGGGTTTATTGATAAAGGTATTTTGTAAACAACAAATCGGCAATGATGGTTTTACCTGTTTCAGGCAAAAGCGTTTCGTTGAGGGTCGTCACTAAGGTTTTGCGCAGATCTTCTCGGCCAGACAGGGACTTAATCGTATCTTCTGTTTGCTTACCCAATAATTCAATCACTGCATCGCGAATCAAAGGTTGGTGATGCTCAACAACTGATAAATCTTGTTGACTCATTACCATGATGTCGATGCGCACTTGCACATAACCTAACTTTTTGCCTTTGGTGTAAAAGTTAGTAGTGAGGTCAGGCTCTAGGGTAAAGTATGCCAACTTAGGTCCAGCTTCTTCCGTTTCAGCCCAACTTGGTGCGGCGAATAGTATGGTTAACGCAAAAATAATTTGGGCTATATAACGTTTGTACATATTTCTAACTTTTCTTTCTCTGGATCGCGATATTCGAATCGCTTCAGTCTTGATACAATGGGCCGTCTATAACAAATAACGGAACTTACGGTTACATACATTACTATGGACGGTAAGTTGTTGCTTTATTGTACGCATAAAGCCTCCAATTGAATACTAGTATGAATCAGCCAACATCACTCTATCTTGCTTCTTTATTGGAAGTAGAGTGGCAAAACCCCGAAGAATTCGAATTTCCAAATGAATTTGCCAAGCACTGGCTTGAAGAGCAAGGGTCTTTGTCACGTCGTTTAAAACAGCACTGCCAAGCGTTAACGGTAGAATTGCTACAAAATCAGATCGTCACTGCAGCGACATTAAAACAGGACGAAAGCCAGTTATTGTCCGAACAAGATTGCTTACTGAGAGAGGTAATTTTGTGCGGTGACAATAATAACTGGGTTATTGGGCGGACATTGATTCCTCGCTCAACCTTAGTTGATCAGCAGTATGATTTGGCTCAACAAGGGGATATCCCATTAGGATTAACAGTGTTCAGCGCAGATAACGTTGAGCGAGACTCTTTACAAATGGGATGGGTAGCCGTACCAGAAGGACGTTTGTTAGCGCGACGCTCAAGGTTGTGGATGAATCACAAACCGATGCTAGTCGCCGAGTTATTCTTATCTAATTCACCAGTTTACGCTAAGGAGACAGTGTAAATGTCCGCAGAAAAAGCCAAAGCATATTGGCAACTGATGCGCATGGATCGCCCGATTGGTTCACTGTTACTGATGTGGCCAACGATTTGGGCGCTAATTATCTCAGCCCAAGGGATGCCGAGTTGGGATGTATTCATCGTGTTTGTATTGGGGGTATTCCTAATGCGTAGTGCGGGGTGCGTAATTAATGATTTTGCAGATCGCAAAGTCGACGGCCATGTAAAGCGTACTAAGCAACGTCCACTGCCATCAGGGAAAGTGACAGCAAAAGAAGCGATTGGATTATTTTTGGTTTTGGGTATCAGCTCGTTTTTGTTAGTGCTGACCATGAACCCGCTGACGATTCAGCTATCCTTCGCTGGCATTGTGTTGGCGTTCATCTATCCATTTATGAAGCGTTACACTCATATTCCACAGCTATTTTTAGGCTTGGCTTTTAGCTGGGCGATTCCAATGGCGTGGGCTGCACAAACTGGGGAATTACCATTGATTGTTTGGTTTTTGTTCCTCATTAACGCTTTGTGGACCATTGCGTACGACACTCAATATGCGATGGTAGACCGAGATGATGATCTAAAGATTGGCATTAAATCGACGGCAATTCTGTTTGGTCGTCATGACAAGCTTATTATTGGTGTGTTGCAACTGATTACACTCGCGATGTTGGTTTGGTTAGGACAGTTCTACCAATTGGGACAAAGTTACTACTGGACCCTTTTGATTGCAGCGTCGTTGTTTGTTTATCAGCAGCACTTAATTCGTCACCGTGAGCGTGAGTTGTGCTTTAAGGCTTTCCTTAACAACAATTATGTTGGCATGGTGATAGCGATAGGGTTACTGGTCGCATTTTGGTAAGCGAAGAAATAGAAAAAGGCATCCGATTGGATGCCTTTTTCTTATTGAAAGAAGATAAAACGGTTACGACCGAAGTTGGTGAATACTCTCTTCGATCGTCAGTTTCACTTCTGGATAAAGCAGAGTGAACAGTAGTCGTGCAAATTGCTGCGTTTTCTTCGTGTCACAGTTACCATCGTTATCGAGGTATTTTTGCTGTTTGAGCGTATTGAACATCGCGGTAAACACACCTTTATCGAAGAATTCTGGCGCATTAATACCGTGCAAACGCCCTAGGCGCTGAGCAATATCTTGGCTCTTCTGCTCTAGGTCCGATTTACCGAGTTCAGGGTAAGCAACAAGCAAGTTCATCGCGATAGAGTAGCGTTGCAGCGTTTCAGTTATCGTGCGACCTAACAGAACCAAAGGCTGGTTGTTCGACTGATTGATCTCTAGCTTATCACCATCCAGACTAATCATTTTCTGATCGGCAAATTCATGCAGTGTTTTAACGACCAATTCATCTAACTCGTCTTCTTGGTAACTTAAGAACAGCTCTTTCTTCAAGAATGGGTAGACTTGCGCGACATTCGCTTGAATCTTGGCTACCGAAAGGTTGCGCTGACGAATGAGCATTTGGGCAATTAATGACGGCAGAGCGAACAAGTGAATGATGTTGTTGCGATAGTAAGTCATCAGGATCGATTGGCTACGGTCCAGCGAAATGATGTCACCCATGCTATCGGTTTCAATCACGAACTTATCAAGCGAAATTGCATGATCGACCAACTCCTCAGCACTTTCGGTAGGGATAGTGGAGGTGCTTGAGTACGGATTATTTTTGAGTAGCTTTAAGTAACACTCGATCTGGTTGATCAGCGAGTCACGAGAAAGTGCACGTTGACGAGAAGCAAGCAGTGCGGTTGCACACAAGGTCAACGCGTTTGCCGCCGCCGCATCATTGATGTGCGTCATCATCTTATTAGCGAGGTCGTTCACCACAGGATTCATCCATTGTGGTTTGTTACCACCCATGCTGTCGATGTCTTTCGTCCACTCAGGAGCATGCTCGTTCAAGTATTGGTTGAGCTGAATTGGCTCACCGAAGTTCACATAGCCCAAACCAAAGTTACGCAGTTTACGCAGAGTACGCAGTACAAGCCCTGCGTTTTCTTTCTCTTTGCGTTTGCCACGCAGCTCTTTCGCGTAAGTGCCTACTTCCATTACGTGCTCGTAACCGATGTAGACCGGCACTAGTGTTACTGGGCGGTTTAGACCACGTAGCATTGCTTGGATGGTCATAGCCAGCATACCCGTTTTCGCTTGCAGTAAGCGACCTGTACGTGAACGACCACCCTCACTGAAGTACTCGACTGAATAGCCTTTGGCAAACAGCTCAGCTAGATACTCACGGAAAATGGTTGAGTACAGTTTGTTGCCTTTAAAACTACGACGAATAAAGAACGCCCCACCACGACGGAAAAGCGGACCGGCCGGGAAGAAGTTCAAGTTAATGCCTGCCGCAATGTGCGGAGGCACCATGCCTTCATGGTATAAAACATAAGACAACAGCAGGTAGTCCATGTGACTACGGTGACACGGAACGTACACAATTTCGTGGCCGTCTTGCGCTAAACGACGCACAGTCGAGGCGTTATTGATGTGCAAACCTTGGTATAGTTTTGTCCATAACCAACTCAGGATGCGGTCGCCGTTTTTCACTAGACTGTAGGAGAAGTCGGCGGCGATTTCATCCATGATGTCGTGGGCTTCTTTACGTGCCTTATCAATCGAGATGTTTTTGATCTTGGCTTCGTCAGCAATCGCCAGTTCAATAGCTGGAGATTTTAGTAAACGAGCAAACAACACTTGGCGTTGTGGCAGGTTTGGGCCTGAAGCAGCCAGTTTCTGGCGTGAGAAGTGGATACGCGCCACGCGAGCCAGTTTGTGCGCAATTGCGCTGTCGGTACCGTGAGAGTCTGCCATATAACGCAGAGATACCACGGGACTAAAGCGAACTAAGCAGTCGCGTCCCGCCGCCATTACTGCTTTGGCTTTTTGCGGACCATTCATCGGTTGAAGGTAAGGCTTTTGGTTCTCTTCTTTACCTGGCTTACGACCCCAAAGCACGGTTGCAGGGATCATTTGAACATCCAACTCACTATCCAGCTTGTGCAGTTCCAGTAAGTCAGTGAACAGAGAAACAGAATCGGTTGGGACATCATTATCGTTGTTCATCACAGTTGGACGCGCAGCGATAAAGACGAAACGGTTCAGCGTTTTGCCATTGATTTCCAGCGGGCTGAGCGGGTCGGGTAGACCAAGGCTCATGGCTTGTTTTTGCAGTGTCAGCAAATCCACGTTCGAGCGGAACGGCAGGGCATATACAATCGGTTTAGTTAGGTCGATGTTCAGATCTTCAATCGGGTTCGACGGGATTGTGGTGCCCTTTACCAGTACCGATAAAGGTAGTTTTAGTAATGAACGTGAAAATGATTGTCCAGAAGACATAAAGTTCACAGCCTCAATAGGTATTCAAACAGGCCTAACCTTATTTCAGTTTCCGCTTTGCATGTCTTCTCTATAAAAAGAGATGAGTACGGCAATAGAAATAAGCCTAGGCGATAAAATTTAAGCGCTGCAAGGATACCAGAAACTGGTCAAACCTTTTAATTTTATTGGCTGTAAATTAGTCGAACCCCTAAGTTATTGCTTTGACTTGATTAACTGAAAAGTCGGTGTTTTAAACGAATAAAGAATGAACTTAATCGGTAAGCTGAAAGCTCTCCACAAATAAATTAAAAAACAACCAATTGGGTTTTCATTTGAGCATTTACTGGATATACTCACAGTTAACTGTATAAAAAGACAGGTGAGACATGAAGCCGTTAACGCCACGCCAACAACAAGTCTTCGATTTGATTAAAAGTAAAATCGATGACACCGGAATGCCACCAACTCGTGCAGAGATTGCGCGTGAGCTTGGCTTCCGCTCTGCGAATGCCGCAGAGGAACACCTAAAAGCGCTTGCTCGTAAGCAAGCAATTGAAATTATTCCAGGCGCTTCTCGTGGGATTCGTATCCTGCTTGAAGACGCAGCCAATGATGAGCAGGGTTTGCCTTTGATTGGTCAAGTCGCAGCGGGTGAGCCAATCTTGGCTCAAGAGCACGTAGAGGCGCACTACCAAGTCGATCCTGCGATGTTCAAACCGCAAGCGGATTTCTTACTTCGTGTAAATGGCGAGAGTATGAAAGACATCGGGATTATGGATGGCGATTTGCTCGCGGTGCATAAAACCCAAGACGTGAGAGACGGTCAAGTTGTCGTTGCGCGTGTTGATGATGATGTGACTGTGAAGCGTTTGGAGCGCAAAGGCTCAACCATATTACTGCATGCTGAGAATGAAGAGTTTGCCCCAATCCAAGTGGACTTAACGTCTCAGCACCTTACGATTGAAGGCTTAGCCGTTGGTATTATTCGTAATACCGATTGGATGTAAGTGTATTTAAGCAGCCCAGTTGATCTGGGCTGTTTTGTCTTTTCTCTTCTTTTCTCTTTTTCTACTTCCTCCAAAAGCTTGCTCATCATCTTGACCTTGTTTGTTTTGGCCAATTTATAAGCTTGATAATGTAATTGATATTCATTATCATCTTTATTAATGTCTATGTTTTCTCTCTGGCGCAGGAAATGCCCATGTCTCAGTCTAAACATCAAGTTCCTAACCATCTATTGAAGCCACTGTTATTGCGTAGCCGTGAAAGCATGGTCGACAATGGCTTGGTGTACGATCCGATAGCTGCTAAAGCGTGTTTGAGCTGTAAGATGGCGCCGGATTGTTTAAGTGGTGATATTGCGCAGAAGCAATTGCTGCACGTGACGCTGACTCAGCTTTGTGACCAGCAGGTTAGTCACTTCTTACAGCAGTATCCCGATGCTTGGATAATCAATGTCGGAGCGGGGCTGGATACCCGCTTTTATCGTTTGGATAATGGACGCTGCCATTGGATAGAGCTGGATGTGACGGAAAATTTGGTATGGCGTCAGCGCTTGTTCCACAAAAATGAACGCTATGAACATCGCTGTGGCAGTGTGGATGAAATGTCGTGGCTAGAGACGTTAGCCATTCCAGAGCAAGCACCGGTGCTCATTTTATGTGAAATGGCACTGCTCGATTGCACAGAGCGTCAAGTCGCGAAATTTATTCAAACCTTGGGTCGACATTTTGTTTCTGCTGAACTGTGTATGGTGCTGGCAGGAGATTTAACGGAAACCAAGTGGGGACAAAAGCTTGGCTCTGATCGTTATGCTCATGGCTTTGAAGCGCCTGCAGCACCGATATTGCAATGGTTACCATGGGCACAATGGGTGAAAGCTTTCTCGCCATTCGATAGATTCTGTTCTCGTTGGAAAGCTTGGCAGCGTTGGCTTAATAAGATTCCAATGTTGAAGCATCGCCTCACGCCAGTCCTCGTTCACATCAAGTGGTAATTGGCTAGTCGTTAAGCGCTCAGGTACACTCGTCGATCTTACTGATGAGGTGCCTGTGACAAATTCAATCTTCTCTCCTTTATCTAACCCAAAAGTTCATCGCCAAGTCTTAGCTTTAGCTATACCTATGGTGCTGTCGAATATTACTGTTCCATTGCTCGGTTTGGTCGATGCTGCGGTGATTGGTCATCTAGACCACGCTTGGTATTTGGGTGGTGTTGCGTTGGGCAGCACCATGATCAGCGTGACGTTTTGGCTGCTTGGTTTTTTGCGTATGTCGACTACTGGGTTGGCGGCGCAGTCCTATGGCGGTGAAGACCGAAAGCAACTTGCCTTGGTGTTTATGCAAGGCTCACTTATGGCGCTGCTGTTTGCGTTAGTCTTCCTTATTGCCCATAACCCGATTGCTGATTTGATCTTTGGCTGGAGTGACGCCAGCGCAGAGGTAAAACACTACGGCATGCAATATTTCTCTATCCGTGTGTGGAGTGCCCCCGCTGCGCTAATGAACTTTGTGTTGTTGGGGTGGCTGCTCGGAACGCAAAATTCCAAAGCACCAATGTGGATGGTGATCATCACCAACGTGACTAATATTGCCCTCGATTTGTTGTTTGTGATTGGTTTGGGGTGGAAAGTAGAAGGCGCTGCGCTGGCATCGGTGATTGCTGACTACTCTGGCATGGGTTTTGGTCTCATGTGTGTCTGGAAAACCTGGCGAGAGAGGCAATTACCATCACCTCAAAAGTTGCTAGCCAGCACTCAACACGGTTTAGGGCGATTCGTGAAATTGAATCGCGATATTTTCTTACGCTCTTTGTGTCTGCAAGCGGCTTTTAGCTTTATGACGTTCCAAGGCGCGAGCTTTGGTGATGAGGTTGTCGCTGCAAATGCGGTTCTGATGAGCTTCCTGATGATTATCTCGTATGGCATGGATGGCTTTGCTTACGCAATGGAGGCCATGGTCGGGAAGGCGATTGGTGCCAAAGATAGGCAACAATTGAGTGAATCGCTTGTCGGCACTTTCTTTTGGAGTTTGGTTATTTGTTTAGGACTGACCGCGCTCTTTGGTTTGGCGGGATCGCAGTTGATCGCCATGATCACTTCAATTGAGGCGGTACAACAGCAAGCAGCGGTATATCTACCTTGGCTGGTGGTGATGCCACTTGCGTCGATGTGGTGCTTTCTATTGGATGGCATTTTTGTCGGTGCAACCAAAGGCAAAGACATGCGCAATAGTATGTTTGTCGCGACCAGCAGTTTCTTCGTTGTCTTTTACTTATTCGCCGAGTGGGAAAATCACGCGCTGTGGTTTGCAATGACGAGCTTTATGTTGATGCGGGGTATTGGTTTAGGGGTTATCTTTCTCTACCAATGGCACAAGGATACCTTCCTAACACAATGTTGATATAAAAACAGCAGGTCCAAGCCTGCTGTTTTTCTGTCTGCTATCAAGAAGCATAGATTAGAACAAGCGGTTCAAACCATTCAACGCAGCGACACGATACGCTTCGGCCATTGTTGGATAGTTGAAGGTGGTATTGACGAAATACTCGATGGTATTCGCTGAGCCTTTTTGCTCCATAATGGCTTGACCGATGTGGATAATTTCCGCAGCACGTTCGCCAAAGCAGTGAATCCCTAAAATTTCTTTGGTTTCACGATGGAACAATATCTTCAAGCTGCCGATGTCTTTCCCTGCGATCTGTGCACGAGCTAGATGCTTGAACGAAGAGCGTCCTACTTCATACGGTACTTTCGCAGCTGTTAGCTCTTGCTCGGTTTTACCCACAGAGCTAATCTCTGGGATGGTGTAGATACCCGTTGGAATATCATCAATCAGGTAGTTTTCTGCCTGACCTTTCGTAATGGCTTGTGCGACAAATCGCCCTTGGTCATAAGCGGCGCTTGCAAGGCTAGGGTAACCGATGACATCGCCTACAGCGTAAATGTGTTCGATATCGGTTTGGTAGTTACGGTTTACTTTTAGTTGTCCGCGAGAGTCCGCTTCCAGACCCACTGCACCCAAATTCAACTTATCGGTGTTACCTGTTCGACCATTCGCATACAACAAGCAGTCTGCCTTCATCTTCTTGCCAGATTGTAGGTGAATAATCACGCCATCTTCTGTGCCTTCGATTTTTTCATAGGTCTCATCATTACGAATTACTACACCGCTGTTCCAGAAGTGGTAAGACAGCGCATCTGACACTTCGTTATCCAAAAACTCCAACAAGCGGTCGCGGGTATTGATAAGGTCGGTTTTCACTCCAAGGCCGCGGAAGATAGAAGCGTATTCACAACCGATAACGCCCGCACCGTAAATGATGATATGGCGAGGGTCGTGTTTCAGGCTCAAAATGGAATCACTGTCGTAGATGCGCTCATGCAAGAAATCTACGTCGTTAGGCTGATACGGACGAGAACCCGTCGCGATGACAAACTTATCTGCAGAATAGATTTCTTCTGTACCGTCGCTTTGCATCACTGCAATTGAGTAGTTATCGATAAATCGCGCGGTTCCGAACAAAAGTGTGCATGAGTTACGGTCATAAAAGCCCTGACGAAGTCGAGTTTGCTTATCAATGACCGATTTAGCATGACCTAAAATGTCAGAAAATGTTGCATGAACGCTGGTGTTGTTTCGACAAAATAGCGGGTTGCTATTAAATTCGATGATGCGGCTAACGGCATGACGCAGTGCTTTTGATGGAATGGTACCCCAGTGAGTACAACCGCCGCCGACACTGCTTTCTTTCTCGACAATGGCAACATTCAGTCCCGCTTTGGTTAATCCCATTGCAGCCCCTTCTCCGCCAGGGCCACTACCGATTACGATCACGTCATAGTGATTAACATGCGCCATGATGCCTTCCTTGTTATATTTGCTTAACATTGCTTTAGCGCGATTTTAACTCATTTACTCTATTGGTACACGTCATGCCTGTTAGAGAGTGGAAGTGATCACGCAGAATCGACCAAAAGGGTGATTTGGTATGTTGTATGTCTATAAATTGCATCGAGAACATTGCAATTAGATGCATGCCAATAGTAACGTTCTCGGCGCTCAGAGCGAGCGAAGCAACATATCTTTCTCCGTAGGAGCAAATTGCGTTATATTGAGGCTCTTGTACCCTACAGAAAAAGAGCAAGTTAAGAATGAAATCGATGGGAATCCGCGCACAGCAAAAAGAGAAGACACGTCGATCATTGATCGATGCGGCATTTAGTCAATTAAGTGCGGATCGCAGCTTTTCCAGCCTTAGCTTGCGAGAAGTCGCCCGAGAGGCAGGGATTGCACCGACTTCTTTTTACCGTCACTTCAAAGATATGGATGAGCTAGGCTTAACCATGGTTGATGAAGGCGGTTTGCTACTACGTCAACTGATGCGTCAGGCGCGTCAACGTATTGTGAAAGAAGGTAGCGTAATTCGTACCTCGGTCGAAACCTTTATGGAATTCATTGAAAGTAGTCCGAACGTTTTTCGTTTGTTGTTGCGTGAGCGCTCCGGCACTTCTGCTGAATTTCGTACCGCTGTTGCTCGAGAAATCCAGCATTTTGCGGCAGAATTAACCGAGTATTTAATGAGCACCGGCGTGACCAGAGAAGAGGCGTATACTCAAGCAGAAGCGTCTGTGACTTTGGTTTTCAGTTCGGGAGCTGAAGCTTTAGATTTAGATCGACGTGAGCGCGATGAACTCGCCGAGCGATTGATCATGCAATTGCGAATGATAGCCAAAGGGGCCTATTGGTATCGCAAAGAACGTGAACGTAACCGATTAAAAGGCGGGATAGAATAATGTCGAATGGAAATAAATCTGAAAAGAAAACGCTGATTTTGGCACTGGTTGCAGGTATGTGTGGTGATGCTTTGTTGTCATGGTTGACCATGAGTGAAGTGTCTTTTTCAATCTTCCCATTGATTGCACTCGTACTGGCTGTACAAGCTCTTTACCAAGAGTACCTAAATAATCCGGTATCAGAAGATATCCCATTAGTTGGCTTGGCGTGTTTCTTCGTAGGTGCGTTTGGTCACTCTGCGTTTATTAAAGCGCAATACCCAGAAGCAGGCTCAAACTTCTTTGCGATCATGGTTTCAATGATCTTACTCGCATGGATTGGTAAGAAGCTAGGTTTTGTCAGCAAGAAGACTTCTGCGGAATAAGCAAAACGAATCAAATTAAAAAGCGAGCCATTGAGCTCGCTTTTTGTATTTGACGCCGTGGGTTACACTTTGCGTTCCAATAGCACTCCCGCTTCCATGTGGTGGGTATAAGGGAATTGGTCAAACAGAGCAAAACGCGTCACGTTGTGTGTTTCGCATAGAATGTCCAAGTTCTCTTTTAGAGTCTCAGGGTTACAAGAGATGTACATGATGCGCTCGTAACCTTGCACCATCTTACAAGTATCGACATCCATCCCAGCACGTGGTGGGTCGACAAAAATCGTATTGCAGTTGTAGCTCTTCAGATCTACACCTGCATCTTGTAGACGACGGAATTCACGCTTACCTTCGATCGCTTGAGTAAATTCCTCGGCTGATAGACGTAAGATTTGTACGTTATCAATCTTATTGGCGGCGATGTTGTACTGTGCAGATACAACCGATGGCTTCGCTAGCTCAGTTGCCAGTACGCGGTCGAAATTCTGTGCCAACGCCAGCGAGAAGTTACCGTTACCACAGTAAAGCTCTAGTAGGTCGCCAGTGCTTTCTTGGGTACAGTCGACCGCCCATTCCAGCATCTTCTCTGCGACTTTGCCGTTCGGCTGAGTGAAGCTGTTCTCCACTTGTTGGTAGATGTAGCTTTGACCATTGACATCGAGCTTCTCGATCACGTAGTCGCGGTCTAGGACAATCTTCATCTTACGAGCGCGACCAATGATGTTTAGGTTAAAGCCTTCATCATTTAAACGCTGTTTAAGGGCTTTCGCGTTTTCAATCCACTCTTCATCAAGTTGGCGATGGTAAAGGAGTGAAACCAGAATCTCACCACTTAGCGTCGATAGGAAATCCACTTGGAACAGTTTACGACGTAGTGAGTCGTTGTCTTTCATCGCTTCAACCAATAGCGGCATCAGGTCGTTGATCAGACGGCTTGCTGCAGGGAATTGGTCAACACGGTACTTCTCACGAGTTTCTTGGTTGAACATGATGTAGTAAAGATCTTCGCCTTCATGCCAAACACGGAACTCAGCACGCATGCGGTAGTGCTGCTCTGGTGATTCAAACACTTCCAGTTCTGGCATGTTGTATGGCGCGAACATATCCGTGAGACGTTCGACTTTTTCAGCCAGTTGTTCTTGGTAGCGTTGTGGGTTTACATCAAGAGTAGCCATGATCTTACCTTTTATGGTGCATTCAATTTAAGAGCGCAGATTTTATTCAATCTCAATAGGATGTCCAGTTTTGTACTGGAATTGATTTAAAGATAGTGCGTACAGGCAGAGTAGAAAGCAAAATCAATCAAAACGTTACAACTTCTAAGGGCAATATTGGCTGGACAAATAATCAATAGCTGAATAATATTTGCCTCAAGTTGGTGCTATCTAGCAATCTAGATGGCTGAAATGGGAATCTGGTGTAAATCCAGAACTGACGCGCAGCGGTAAAAGAGAACGAACGCTCATCAGACACTGCATTAGTTTATGTGGGAAGTCGAGCAAGTAGGCGGTACACCCGTGCTCTTGAGTCCGAATACCTGCCAACAACTGAGCCACAGCACTGGACTGTCATGACGACAGGGCTCGGAAGGAATTACGCGATTTAGGACAATACAATGAGAAAATCCGCACTGGCGATCACTTTGGCATCGCTGCTTTCACCTGTCTCTTATCTACAGGCCCAGGAAACCTCCACTGACGAAACCATCGTTGTTACGGCAAACCGTTTTGAGCAAGCCGAAAGCCGTACGTTGGCAGATGTCGAAGTAGTTACTCGACAAGACATCGATCGCATTCAAGCGAAAACCCTACCAGATGTATTGCGTCGCCTTACCGGAATTCAAGTTTCACAAAATGGTGGTCGTGGTCAGTTAGCGTCTTTATTTGTTCGTGGAACCAGTTCCGACCAAGTTTTAGTACTGGTTGATGGCGTACGTTTTGCACGAGCAGCGAAGGGCGCTGTGGACTTTAACCAAATCCCACTTACTTACGTTCAACGTATTGAGTACGTGCGTGGTGCGCGTGCGTCACTTTACGGCTCAGAAGCGATTGGTGGCGTGATCAATATCATCACCATTGCGCGTGCTGACGAAGAAGGAACGAAGTTAAGTGCGGGTTTAGGTAGTTTAGATTATCAAGAATTGAGTGTGGCATCTGGTATTAAAGTCACAGAGAGCGGCCAGCTAAATATCGCGCTTGGTAGTGAAAGTGATGATGGTTATAACGTTCGTCCTGTACCGGGAGTTAATGACGGTGATCGCCATGGCTTTGATACAAAGAATGGTCTGCTAGGTTACGTGCATAACTTCAATGACCAGTGGTCTGCATTTGGTAACCTACGTGCTTACGAAAATGTTTATCAATATGACAGCAGCTACGGTAGTCGCGGTTACTACGAAGCAGAAAAAGACGATCTTTCTGTCACTCTGGGCGGTAAGTATCAGTCTGATAATGTGATGTCAGAACTACAAGTAACAGCACAGAAACAGAAGTCTTGGAACTATGAGCAAGCAAAAGGCAAACACTCAGGTACCGAAGATGAACTTGAGCAGCAAAATGTCCAGTGGACCAACAGTTACTTGCTAAACAACAATACGACGTTGGCTGGTGGTATTGATTGGCGCAACGAGTCTTATAAAGACAAGAGTGCGAATAAAACGTTTGATCGTACCAATGGCGCTCTGTTTGGTATGGCAACCACTAGTATTGATAAAGCAATGCTCGAGGGCAGTGCTCGCCTTGATGATAATGAAGAATACGGTAGTGAGTTCACTTACAGTTTAGCGGCTGGTTACCAGTTTGTACCAGAGTTTGGGGTTAAAGCCTCTTTTGGTACTGCGTTTAAGGCTCCAAACCTATATCAGCAGTATGACCCGACATACGGTGAGAAAGATCTGAAGCCGGAAGAGTCAGATGCTTGGGAGCTAGCATTCAGCGGTGATGTCCAAGGCGTTTTTTGGTCCGTCACGGGTTATGACTATAAAATCACGAATCTTATCGATTACCATCCAACCACGTACAAATATTTGAATGTCGATGGTGAAACACATATCCAAGGTGTGGAGCTTGTTGCTGAGTTTGATACAGGGATTGTGCAGCACCAGTTGAGTGCAGATTACAAAGATGCTGAAGACGATAAAGGGCATCAGTTGCAGCGTCGCGCTAAAGAAATGTATAAGTGGAATGCTTTAGTGAGCTTCGATAAAGTGGACTGGTCGGTTAGCTATCAGTACGTCGGTAAGCGTCCAGATGTGGATTACAGCACTTGGCCTTCACAAGATATCACGCTTTCTTCTTACTCGTTGGTTGATACGGCAGTGACTTACTATCCGAATGAGTCGACCTCTATTAGCGCTCGTATCGATAATCTACTTGATGAAGAGTATGAGATGGCAAAAGGTTACCCCGCTGCAGAGCGAGCGTACTATATCAACGTTGGCTACGAATTCTAATCGTGAATGAGCACAAACCGCCTTCGGGCGGTTTTTAATATTTTGTGGTGGAAAATCGAATGAAGAAACCCAAGCGAGTGGTGATCAGTTGGTCCAGTGGTAAAGATTCGACATTAACGCTTGAGCGCCTTAACGAGAATCCAAATTATCAAGTTGTCGGTTTGTACACGACTTACGTAGGGAAAGAAGTCCCTTTCCAAGCAACTCCGCTTGAAGTCGTACAAATGCAAGCAGACTTACTTGCGCTTCCGCTCATTACTATCGAGCTACCTGAAATCTTTCCAAGTAACGACATTTATCAATCGACCATCGTTAATGCATTACAAAGTAGTGGTCTGAACATAGAAGCTGTCGCATTTGGTGATATGTTTTGTAATGGCATTGCCGATTACCGACGCAGCTATATTGAACCTGTTGGCTGGGAATGCGTCTTTCCTCTATTAGGGGAGAGCAGCGAAAAACTAGCGATGGAAATCATAGAGCGTGGTATTCAAACTATGTTAATCACCATCGACGGAAGAGTTCTCCCTCCAGAATGGTGTGGTCGCTGGTATGACAAAGCCCTAATAGAGTCATTACCAAGTCAAATTGATCCCTGTGGGGAAAATGGTGAATTTCACACATTGGTCACGTCTTCGCCATCTTTTCAAGGACATATCGAGTTGACGAAGCGAGATGTAGAATCTGGAGATAGATTCAGCCATCAAAGATACCATGCTAAAGCATTGCCAAAACAAATCTACGCAGTATGATCGCAACGTTTCTGTTCTTTAGGTAAGACTCGTGCGAGTAGCAAGTAAGAAAAAAGTCCTAGTTTTTGACTCTGGTGTTGGTGGTCTTTCTGTATTCCAAGAGATACATCGCCTATTGCCCCAGCTAGACTACTTATACTTATTCGATAATCAGGCTTACCCTTATGGTGAACTCGATCAGGCTGTACTCGTTTCACGAGTTAACCAACTGGTCTCTTCTTTAGTCGAAGAACACCAAGTCGACATTGTCGTCATTGCTTGCAACACGGCGAGCACCATAGTGCTTCCTTCCTTACGCGAAAATTTATCGATTCCCGTTGTTGGTGTTGTCCCTGCGATTAAACCCGCATCGCTTTTAGCATCAAAAGGGGTAGGGCTGATCGCCACTCCGGCGACAGTAACACGCCAATATACTCACGAGTTAATACGGGACTTTGCGCAAGGCAAACCAGTTGAGCTGGTGGGATCAACTCGCTTGGTAGATATGGCCGAAGAGAAGTTGCGGGGCAACAGCGTTTCTCTCGACGAACTGACAAATATCCTGCTTCCCCTTCGCGATAAAGTCGATGTTGCGGTGCTCGGTTGTACTCACTTCCCTTTAATCAAAGAGGAAATTCATCAAGCTTTGGGTGGGGACGTTACTTTAATTGATTCAGGCGCAGCGATTGCACGTCGAGTAAAAGCATTGCTATTAAGTGATGAAATTGAGGATACAGAAGAGGGAAGTAAGTCGATTTATGCCAGTGCAACTCCTTGGCAGGAAGATGCACTGAACATTTGTTTAAAGAAGCTAGGTTTTAATCCTGTTCAGGTTTACCACCATCCGGATGTTTAGGATCGTTCGCAATTCTCACTTTTAGCGTTCTCTCCATATATTCCTTTTCATTAAGTTTAGCGATAGCTGGCTTGGCATCTGCCGCAGCCATCACTACAAAACCAAACCCTCTTCTTTTTCCTGTACGCTTATCTTTCATTAAGCGTACCGCATAGACCTGTCCATATTCAGCAAACAAATCGCGAACATGACTCTCATTGGCCTTATAAGGAAGGTTGCCGACATACAGCGTTTTAGTTGAAGGATCAGGATCCGAAGATTGAAGAACAGGTGTTTTGCTAGAAAATGAAAAAAGAAAAGCAGTAGCGATAACACCAATGAGGAAGCTCAAGGCTGGTGGGATGATGAATTGAGAGAAGATGATTCCCCCAACGATGGCCAGCCCAACACATAAAATCAGATTTTTTTTAGACGTCATTTTAATTACTACACATAGTGATAAAGAGATCGATTGTCCATTAACAGAATAGACACATGAATCTTACGTATATGGTTGGTGTTTTTCCAACCAATTGCTGTGATATGTCTCAAATGTGACGAAGAAATATGCAAATATCGCACTTTTGGATAATTTGTGACCGGTTGGTTTTTTATTTGCAAAAAACGCTTGTACTAATTTCTCAACCCCCTATAC
>NZ_WXWS01000244.1:0-20290 GCF_009904715.1 Vibrio sp. V42_P2S4T144
CTGATGCAGAGAAAGCCGGTCTTGTTACCTCTCTCGAAACACGTAACCAACAAATTTCAGATCTAGAAAATAAATACTCTGAGATCAGCGATCAGCTTACTTCTGTTGAAACAGAAAACCGCGAGCTACGCGCAAAACTGGATACACAAAAAGATGACATGCTGCTTAAGTACTTCACTTATGGCGGCGGTGTTGCAGGTTTAGGTTTACTATTTGGTTTGATTCTTCCGCATGTCATGCCTCGTAGAAAGCGCTCTCCTGCGGGTTGGGCATAAACCCTTACGCTTTTATCTTTAAAAAGAACGCAAAAGCCAGTCGATATTGACTGGCTTTTTAGTTTGCTTCGTTTGATAGAAGTGAGTACTACTCCCCCATTGAACTAGAGGCTCGACGACGATCCGTTGCGCCATAAAGCTTGCCATCTTTTAGCTCAATTGCATTCAAACCGCTTACCACTGGAATAACGTGCACTGGGTAGCCAAGCTCCATAAACTCAGGCACCAGCATTTCTGCGAACGTTTTCTTTTCCACCAGCAAGCCAGTCGGGTCATAAGGCTTAGTGCGGTCTATTTTGGTGCCGTACTGAATGTTTGGTAAGTCAATAGCCTCTTGCGCTGATAAGTTCCAATCCAGCACCCCAACCACGGTTTTGAGTACATACCCCGGGATTTGTGAACTACCTGGTGACCCAACCACCAAACGCAAATTATCATCACTGTCCATCACCATTAATGGCGTAATAGCCGAACGTGGACGCTTGCCCGCTTCAATTGAGTTTTGTGTAGGTTTGCCGTTAACCGTTGGCAGAGGTGAGAAGTTAGCCATCTGCGCATTCAAGATAACGCCATCGACCATCACACCCGAGCCCATACCCGTTCCTACCGTGCTGGTCATCGCAATTGCATTTCCATCTCTATCGACGATAGAAATATGCCCTGTATCTTTGCTCTCGAAGCCTTGATATTGCGCATACTGAGTTTGCGTTATCTGTCCTGCTTTTGGATCCTCTTTTAAAGTGCCATTATCAGGGATTAAATCACGTCTCTGATCTAGATAGGCTTTAGACAATAACTGTTCAACTGGCGCTTCCACATAATCCGGATCTCCGGCATACGCAATACGATCGGCTTTTGCTATTCGCATCGCTTCAGTCATGAGACGCCAAGGTTCCACATCCGTTTTCGCCATATGGGCAATGTCATAGAGTGCGAGCAGTTCAAGACTCTGAGCGACCATCACACCGCCCGAAGCTGGGTAACCAAAAGAGACGATTTTATTCCCACGGTAGTCGCTCTCAATGATGTCACGCTGCTTCACTTGGTAATGTTTAAAATCTTCTAAAGACAACTTCTCGTGTTGGTCGTCAATACGACTATTAACCGTCTCTACGATGTGCTGACCAAGCTCACCACCATAAAGGTAACGATCGCCTTGTTGCGCGATCTTCCTCAGCGTCTCAGCCATCTTAGGGTTCTTCATCAAGGTTCCCGTCGGCTTAATATCGTCCCCTTGCCAATACAAGGCTTTCACTTCCGGATCTTGCTCAAGTCGGCTTTGCTCTCTTACTACGATGTCGTAGGTGTAGCTGTTCATCGCGTACCCATTGCTCGCCAATGTAATCGCCGGCTTAATCAGCTCTGCCCATGGCAACTTGCCGTATTGTTCATGAGTGGTGTAAAGCAACCGCAATGTGCCCGGAACCGCAACAGAACGAGGGCCTAATATTTCGTTGCGACTGAGTACTTCCCCATTCTCAACAAACATTTCAGGGTTCGCGCTAGAGGGCGCTTCATCTCGACCATCAAGGGCCAGAAATTTTCTCTCGTCATGTTGATAAAACAGCGCGAAAGTCCCGCCGCCAATTCCGGTCATATCTGGCTCAACGACAGACATCACCATCTGCATCGCGACCATAGCATCAACAGCGTTACCGCCTTCTTTCAATATTGAGTAACCGGTACTGCTCACGTAAGGATTCGTCGCACTGACCATGAAATCTTGCCCGCGACTATCTGGTGTAACTGGGAATGGGTCTGGCTTTGCTGCATAGCTTGTCGATGCAACAATACTTAAAGAAAAAATCAGAATACGCATGTGTCTCTGTTTAGACTCCTATTATGTGATGGGGTCTAACGTGGACCAAGTCATTACTCCGAAGTTCGTGAAGATGGTGTCTTTTTACACAACGCTGACTGGAATCGCGCTATCAATAGATGAATGATATTGGTGCTATTTAAACGACTGAGAAAAGCTATATTTTGCTTGTTTGAGTATCTAAAAATCATCACCAGAATAGATGCAAAAGATGCTCTGAAAAATAAAAAGCCAGCGATATGATTTCGCTGGCTTGATGTGTTTCTACAAGAGTTAGCCTTTCCACTCATACAACGCTGGTATACGAATTTGCTCACCTTGGAACTCAACAATCACAGCTTGCGGTTGTATTTCTCTTAGAGTGACCTGATCATCAACGACATCCCCTTGATGATACTCAACATTGTTAATTTTCACCCAACGGCGATTTTCATCACTAGCGTACATATGGGTTTGCAAATTAAGCGCAGGTAGACGCCCTTGCCACTGGTGAGCGTTGCGCTCTAAATCGTTCACGCGTGCCGTTTGTGATGAAGAGTTGTCATCATCTCGGGATAAGGCATTTTCGACCTTCCTAGCTAAATCAGGAGATAATGAGGATAAATCCAGATCATCCAAAGACAACCCGAGGTCCTCTTCAGCAGGAGAAGTCGTTTGGGTTGATGCTGAGTTGCGTGTTTCATCTCTGCTTGGTGTATGGCTCGTGTATTCATCGGGGGTGGTAAATGTACCAAAATCACGCGATAGCTCTGCACTTGGCCACTCTCTTGGCAATTGGGCCAACTGGGTGTTCTCTGGATAGTCTAATACTTTGAAAGGTGATACCACTTCGACCTTTTCTATCGGGGACGTTGTATCTACTTCAACACTCGGTGCAAAGAGATCTAAGTACCAAGCGACTCCAATAGCAGAAGCAGTGATTGGCAGCAAGAACAGACCTATATGTTTCACAGCTGACATTATGCGTCCTCCTTCTCTATTCTCGCCAGTTGAGGCGCATCTGGCTGAACATTTTGCTGAAGTCGGTCTAGCGTTCGCTTACCTGCAATACCATCGACACCAATTCCTTGCCAGCGTTGAAATAACTCGACTCGCTCTTTCATCGCACCATCAAAAATAGACGTTTCAAGCAGTGGCTCACTCACCGCTTCTGCTAATAATCGGTCTAATACTTCAATCGCAGGGCCTTCCATGTCTAAACGTAATGTTTCATTCAGCGGAGCATGCCACAGTTCGATAATATTGCCCTGCCACAACGGCTTTAACCATGAAATTGGCAGACGGAGACGCTGCTTACCATTGAGCACTTCAGCTTGGTCATTACCGACGGCATATAGAATGACATACCCAACATCACCTTGATAATTCAACTCCAAGATCACAGGGCGATTTTGTTGCATCAACAGCGGCCAAGTCGCCATTTTACGCTCACAACGCATAGTCGACTGCGGTTCTGACAAACAAAGGTTATCGCGAACCGATGCTTGATACCCCCACAAACGATACAAATCATTTACAGCGAGGTTCGACTGTTTTTGTGTTAACAATAAAGCACGCTGCTCATCCGTTAACTGTTGGCTGACGACGGTTGGTGTTGGCTCTACTCTTGGCTCCGTCACTTGTGTCAACACTGACGTCGCTTGAGCTGGCATATAATTCACGACCGCCCACCCCGTACTTAATGCAGCAATAAGGCCTACCGTGACAGAGCCCCAAGCAGGCCAACGGAAAGTCCGGCGCTCTTTTTTATCTTGCTGATAAATATCTGCCTGAAACTGCATCACCTCTTCACAGGCCTGCTGAACGGTTTGCTTATCCACCACCACATTACCCTGGTGATAACTAATGTTGAGGGATTTGTCACAGATAAGGTTGATGAGCCGCGGTATACCGTGACTGTATTTGGCTATAAGTTTACAAGAAGCACGATTAAACAGTTGCTGGTCGCCACCTGCTGTATGTAGTCGAAATGCGATGTAATCTTCTGTCTCTTTTTCATCCAACGGCAACAGGTGATAACGCCCGGTAATACGCTGGGCAAGTTGGCGTAGTTGTGTTGTTTGTAATAACCGCTGCAATTCAGGCTGCCCGACCAACAACACTTTGAGCAATTTTCTGGTATCGGTTTCCAAGTTGGTCAACAAGCGCAACTGCTCTAGAACGTCGGCAGCAAGGTGTTGAGCCTCATCAATGACCAGCAATGTCTGCCAGCCTGAACGATAATTACGCAGCAAATATTGATGGATAACCTGGTTTAGCTGTTTGAGGTTTGCATCTGGCGGATAGGTGATTTTGAACTCATCGCAAATGGCTTCGAGCAAGTCTCTACTCGAAAACGTGGGATTGAGAATAAGACCCGCTTTGGTGTTATCACCCAAATTCGCCAGCATCGCTTTTGCGACGGTCGTTTTGCCTGTACCTACTTCGCCAGTAAGCATAGCAAAGCCACCGCCATCGCCTAGCCCAGCTTGGAGATGTGTGATTGCCTCTTTGTGACGTTGGCTTAAATACAAATAACGTGAGTTTGGAACAATCGAAAATGGTTGTTCGACAAACCCAAAAAAGTCCTTATACATTAGGCTCTCCAGCTAAAAAACCACCTGGGAATAGTCAGACATGGTATAAACGCTCTTCTTCTATTCTTAGGAGTAAAGAAAAGTACCATTGCTTGCTACAATGTCCAACGGCATATCCATAAATTAAGAGGTAATTCGTGCAAGTTTATTTAGTAGGTGGCGCAGTTCGAGATAAATTGCTCGGAATTGATAGTTATGACAACGACTGGGTGGTCGTAGGCGCGACGCCCGAGATGATGCTGTCCCAAGGATACACCGCCGTTGGTAAAGACTTTCCTGTATTTCTGCATCCCAAAAGTAAAGAAGAATATGCCCTTGCACGAACAGAGAGAAAGTCAGGTTCTGGTTACACTGGTTTTGAATGTTTCTTCGATCAAAACGTCACCTTAGAAGAAGATTTGATACGTCGTGATTTAACCATTAACGCGATGGCAATGGAGAGTGATGGCACGATCCATGACCCATATGGTGGCCAGCAAGATCTCAACGATAAACTGCTACGCCATGTATCAGACGCCTTTATTGAAGACCCTCTACGCGTTTTACGTGTCGCTCGCTTCGCAGCGAAGCTTGCTGATCTAAACTTTACGGTTGCCGACGAAACCATGCGGTTAATGCGTCACATGGCAGAGTCCGGAGAGCTGAGCACACTGACTCCCGAGCGTGTTTGGCAAGAATGGCATAAATCTCTCTCTACTCCTCGCCCTGATATTTTCTTATCGGTTCTACGAGACTGTGGTGCATTAACCGTGGTGTTACCTGAAATTGATGCACTATTTGGCGTACCTCAACCTGAGAAGTGGCATCCAGAAATCGATACTGGCATCCATACTTTGATGGTGGCAGAGCAAGCCGCAAAATTGAGTAACTCACTCCCCGTCAGGTTTGCCGCCCAAGTGCATGACTTGGGTAAGGGCGTGACGCCAGAGAGCGAATGGCCAAGCCACAAAATGCATTGCCATACAGGATTAAAACTGATCAAAAAGCTGTGCGAACGTGTCCGGGTACCAAATGAGTTTCGTGATTTAGCCTTGATGGTGTGCGAACAGCACTCCAATATTCATCGCGCGGCTGAACTTAAACCACAAACCATAATTAAAATACTCAATAAACTTGATGTGTGGCGTAAGTCCGAACGTCTGCAAGATATCTTGCTTTGCTGCCAAGCGGATCACGCTGGTCGTAAAGGACTGGAAACGCAACCATATCCACAGGCGGATATTTTTAGGCAAGCCTACCAAGCAGCAGCGGCAGTTGACGTTCAAGCCATTATCAAAGAGGGCTTTAAAGGCCCTGCGATTCGTGACGAGCAAGAAAAACGACGTATTGAAGCAGTGAAAGCAGCACTTAAGAAGTAACGAACAAACAAAAACGCCCGCGGATTTCGCGGGCGTTTTTCGTTAACATCAATTATGCACTTAATAGAAAAGCGAACAAACCGACGCCCAAAATGAGACGGTAAATCACAAACGGTGTCATGCCCATTCGTGAAATCATCTTCAAGAAGAAGTGGATACAGATGTACGCACTGATAAACGATGTGATAATGCCAGTCATTAAGAAACCAACATGGACAGGTTCACCACTGGTCACTAACTTCATGCCTAAGTAGCTACCAGCTAATGTAATGATTGGGATCGACATTAAAAACGAAAATCGGGCAGCCGCTTCTCGAGTAAAGCCAAGGTAAAGCGCTGCTGTGATGGTCGCCCCTGAACGTGAAGTTCCAGGAATCATCGCTAAGGCTTGAGCAATACCGATAAATACAGCTTTCTTCCAACCCGTTTGGTATTCATCGGCAACGAGTTTAGCGTTTTTGTCTACCCACCATAGCAACAGGCCAAATACGATCGTAGTAGTCGCGATGACGTAAGCGCTACGTAGATACACTTCAATGATGTCTTTCATCAATAAGCCGAACACACAAGCTGGAATCGTCGCAATCACGATCATCCAAGCCAATTTAGCTTCTTTACTGCGATCTCCTTTAAAGATCGAAGCAAATAACGCTTGAAACAAAGTGATTACTTCATGACGAAAATAGATCACGACAGCCATTAATGTACCGACGTGAACAGCAACATCAAAGGCTAGACCTTGGTCTTCCCATCCTAAAATAGCGGAAGGCAGGATCAAATGGGCAGAGCTTGAAATAGGCAAAAACTCTGTCAGCCCCTGAATCAGAGCCAAAATAAAGGCTTCAAAATAACTCATGTAAACAACTCAAATTAAAAATGAAAGGAAACGGGTTTGAGCGAATCGACTGGCTGCATAGCATGCCAAATGTCTGCGACTGTGCGTCCATCGCCTGGGATCACTAATTGCGGTTCGAGATCATACAGCGGCTTTGTGACAAAAGGATATTTGTAGATATCACTGCGAGGTAGCTCAGGTTTTTTCTTGGAGACGCGCTCACCGAACAACACTATATCGAGATCCAGTGTTCGATCCTGATACTTTTGCGCGTTTTCTTCGCGTCCCCACTTAAATTCAATCTCGCGTAGTTGATGGCTCAACTCTTCTAATGACAACTCGGTACGCATTGCAACGACAAAGTTGTAGAAATTCTTGCTGCTAAAACCAATAGGTTCGCATTCATATATCGGTGATACGAGGAGATTTTCTCCAAGCCGTTGCAGCTCCTGATACGCAGCAAGCACATGTTGCTCTCTTTCTACGTTCGTCCCAACACCGATATAGGTGGTGATCATGCTCGGCCTCGCTCAATCACCACACCAACAGCACGTGCTTGCGGCACGGCGCCAGGCTTCGCTAGGCGGATTTTCACCCAAGGCACTGAGAAACGCAGCATGATAAGCTCTGCTACTTCTTCAGCCACGCGCTCGACCAGTAAGAAACGACCATTTTCAATGTGGTTAAGTACCGCCTCACTCACCTGCGAATAATCCAGTGCATCTTGCACATCATCACTTTTGCCCGCAGGTTTATTATCGTGTGCCATTTCAATATCTAGAACCAACTTTTGTTTGATTTGTTGCTCCCAGTCGTACACGCCAATTGTGGTGATTACTTCTAACTGTTCAATAAAAACTTTATCCAGAGCCATCTTATGTCCTTCTATTACAGAGGTCGGATACCCGTGAGGGGTAATTTGATCGTAGTATTCTATACCTAAGTAACATTTACTTTGGTCATCACAATGTTACTTAGGTATAAACTGCGAAAGCATCTTTATATACAAGAAATCACATAATGCAAGCTCTATCACAGTGAGGATTTCTGCATTATGTAAATTCGGGGTATGATAGCAACTACGCGGGAACCGAGCATTAAATTCCAATCCATCAAGGACTTCTATGGACGCACTGGCACTGATAATGACAATGGCCGCCTATTTATTAGGTTCGGTTTCCAGTGCGGTTTTGATCTGTCGACTCTTAAAACTGCCAGACCCACGCAGTGTGGGATCTAACAATCCTGGAGCAACGAACGTATTGCGTATTGGCGGACGAGGAGCCGCTGTTTCAGTCTTGTTGTGCGATATGCTCAAAGGCACTATCCCCGTGTGGGGCGGATACTTTCTTGGTATCGACCCTATCATTCTTGGCGTCATCGCCATTGCTGCCTGTCTTGGCCACATGTACCCCATCTTTTTCCACTTTAAAGGCGGAAAAGGTGTCGCAACCGCGCTTGGCGCTATCGCTCCGATTGGTTTGGACTTAACAGGATTGGTGATGTTAACTTGGCTGTCAGTAGCCGCGCTATTCCGCTATTCATCCTTAGCGGCTCTCGTCACGGTTTTGGTCACTCCGTTTTATACTTGGATGTTTAAACCGCAATACACGTTACCTGTTGCTATGCTGTGTTGCTTAATCGTATTTAAGCATCATCAAAATATTCGTCGGCTTTTGTCTGGCGACGAGCCAAAAATCGGCGAGAAGAAACTGACACAAAAAAACTCGGCTTAATGCCGAGTTTTTCGTTTAAAGAGGGATGCATTGGTTACGCATGAACTCGATTCAGGAAGTTCAACAACATTTGGTTGACGAACTCCGGCTGTTCTAAACAACTGATGTGTCCCGCTTGCGGAATTTCTACCAACTCACTGCCCGTGATACAGTCTTTCATTAAATACGATTCGAAAACCGGGCGAGGCTTATCTTCACAGCCCACCGCAATTAACGTCGGCAGAGCGAATTTTTCCGAATCTTCAATCACATCACGGCGACCAAACACCATGCGCCCCATGCGAGCTACTTCCACCGCACGCTCACCGTTCAGCTCTTCTAAACTGCGTTTGAATGAAGCGACAAGTTTAGGGTTATCCTGATTGACGTTGTTGGCAAAGAACAGCGGCACAACGGCTTCAATAATTGGCGCAGGCACTGCTTGGACTTGGCTGATGGTATCAAGCATTGCAAAATACTTTTTATACGTAACTTCTGGCTCCCAGCCAATGAAGGTATCCATCAATACCAGTGACTTAACACGTTGCGGCGCTTGAGCCGTTAGCTCAGCTCCCCACATGCCGCCAACAGATAAGCCCACTATCGAGAATTCTTCGATATCTAAATGATCCATCAATGCCAACATATGTTGTGCATAGTCGGCCAATGACTGTGTCGATGCAGGTGCAGCGTCCGATTCACCATGTGCCCAAAGATCTGGCACAATACAACGGAATGACTGGCTTAAAACCTCAACTTGTGGCGCCCACATTTGGCTATCCCAAAGGTAACTATGACCAAATAGAAGCACAGGGCCCTCACCTTTATCTAGATAAGCAAGTTGCTGACCTTCAATTTCAAACTTATTCATTGTTATATCCATTTCTTATTCTTCCACGTCATCCTAGCACTGAAACAATCGCGAACTGATCGCATCAGTCAGAATGTAAAACGAGGCGGTTCATTGAATAATTAAAAATAAAGGCCTCTGAGGAGCAGAGACCTTTATTACACAGAACCGGTTTCAAACCTACCGCATAAATTTGACTAAGCGACAGGTGTTAGTTGATCAATTGGCCAACGTGGACGAGCCTCTACTGACATATCAGCCACTTCGCCATTCTTCAAGCGCTGCATGCCTGCGTAAGCGATCATCGCACCGTTATCTGTACAGAACTCAGTACGTGGGTAGTAAACTTCGCCGCCAACTTTCTTCGCTAACTTCTCTAACTCAGCTCGCAAACGACGGTTAGCACTCACACCACCAGCAATAACAATGCGTTTCATGCCTGTTTGCTCAAGCGCGCGCTTACATTTAATAGCCAACGTAGCACACACAGCCTCTTCAAATGCCAATGCGATGTCCGCGCGGGTTTGCTCGTCATCACCGTTTGCAGCAATCGTGTTAGCCGTAAAGGTTTTTAGACCAGAGAAACTCATGTCCAAACCTGGCACATTCGTCATTGGGCGCGGGAACTTAAAGCGGCCCGGTGTACCTTTTTCCGCCAGTTTAGATAATAGTGGACCGCCTGGGTAATCCAAACCCATTAGCTTCGCTGTTTTATCAAACGCTTCGCCCGCCGCATCATCAATCGACTCACCTAGAATTTTGTACTCACCGATGCCTCTCACTTCCACCATCATAGAGTGACCGCCCGATACTAATACCGCCACAAACGGGAACGGTGGAGGGTTATCTTCCAACATTGGGGCCAATAGGTGACCTTCCATATGATGAACAGGTACCGCTGGCACTCCCCAAGCATAAGCAATACTGCGACCGATAGTCGCACCCACTAATAGCGCCCCAACAAGACCAGGCCCCGCGGTATACGCGACACCATCGATGTCTTTTGAAGTTAAGTTCGCTTCTTTTAGTGCCTCTTTAATAAGAGGAATGGTTTTCTTTACGTGGTCACGTGAAGCCAACTCAGGCACCACACCGCCGTAATCTGCGTGCAGTTTTACTTGGCTGTATAGCTTGTGTGACAAGAGACCGTTTTCATCGTCATAAATTGCGATGCCAGTCTCGTCACAAGAGGTTTCAATACCAATAATGCGCATGGTTTTCTCAGTATGCTTTCTGTATAGAGGAAATTTGGGCGTCATATTACCTCGCCTTGGTGCTGCAAACAAATTTTGTACAGACAATAATCGACAAAAGGCTTTACAAAGTAGTTGTGATCGGATTAAAATTCCGCACCATTTTTGATCAAGCTGGTAAGAGACCTAACAATTGTGATTTGGTCTGTTGAATACCAGCGTTAACGAATAACCCCTGAGGTGAAAGGCATATGCCAGTAGTTAAAGTACGTGAAAACGAACCGTTCGACGTTGCTCTACGTCGTTTTAAGCGCTCTTGCGAAAAAGCAGGTATCCTTTCTGAAGTGCGTCGTCGTGAGCACTACGAAAAACCAACTACAGTTCGCAAACGCGCTAAAGCAGCAGCTCAAAAGCGTCACGCTAAGAAGCTAGCTCGCGAAAACGCTCGTCGCGTTCGCCTGTACTAATAACTGAGCTCCAAAAGGAATTTAGTTATGGCTCTGATTGATCAACTCAAAGAAGAGCAAAAATTAGCGATGAAAGCCAAGGACAAATTGCGCCTTGGTACTATTCGTTTAGCCCTATCAGCAATCAAGCAACGTGAAGTTGACGAACAGATTACTCTGAACGATGACGACATTCTTGCAGTATTGACCAAGATGGTTAAACAACGTCGCGATTCTGTAGCGCAGTTTGAAGCAGCGGGTCGTCAAGATCTTGCTGATGCGGAACAAGCAGAAATTACCGTTCTTGAGGACTTTATGCCTCAACCACTGACAGACGAAGAAGTAGCGGCTCTCATCGAGAACGCGATTGCTGAATCTGGCGCAGCTGGCATGCAAGACATGGGCAAAGTAATGGGCGTTCTGAAACCGCAAATTCAAGGGCGTGCAGATATGGGTAAAGTAAGCGGTTTAGTTCGCGCTAAATTGGCTTAAGGTACCCCACCCAATTGCAGCAAGCCGTGCTATCCTTTGGAGCGCACGGCTTGTTTGTATCTGGATGGATGGAATGAAATCAATGGGCAATACGCTCATTCTTTTAAGGCATTCACTCCACTCATCATCTTCTTTTTTTGTTAGGTTTTATGGCTGGACACATCCCTCGCAGTTTTATCGATGACCTTCTAGCTCGACTTGATATTGTCGATATCATCGACGCACGTGTGAAACTTAAGAAAAAAGGCAAAAACTACGGCGCATGCTGCCCGTTCCACAACGAAAAGACACCCTCATTCAGTGTCAGTCAAGAAAAGCAGTTCTACCATTGTTTTGGTTGTGGCGCGCATGGAAATGCCATCGATTTTTTGATGGAATTCGACCGACTAGAATTCGTCGAAGCCATTGAAGAACTCGCTTCATACTTGGGTTTAGATGTTCCTCGCGAACAACGTAGCGGCGGTAATGGTTCGTTTCAATCAGGCCCACAAGCAAGCAGCAGTGAAAAACGTAACCTATACGACTTAATGGGCAGCATTGCTCAATTTTATCGTAACCAACTCAAACAGCCAGCAAGTAAGGTGGCGATTGAGTATCTAAAAGATCGCGGCCTGTCTGGTGAAATCGTCCAGAAGTTTGGCATCGGCTATGTGGCTGATGAATGGGATTTAGTTCGTAAGAACTTTGGCCAGAATAAAGAAAACCAAGACATGCTCGTCACTGGCGGCATGTTGATTGAAAACGATAAAGGCAACCGCTACGACCGATTCCGTGGTCGAGTGATGTTTCCTATTCGAGACAGACGCGGTCGAGTAATAGGCTTTGGTGGTCGAGTATTAGGTGATGGGACACCAAAATATCTCAACTCACCCGAAACCCCGATATTTCATAAAGGTAAAGAGTTGTATGGCCTTTATGAAGTACTACAAGCGTACCGTGAGCCACCACAAATTTTAGTGGTTGAAGGCTATATGGATGTTGTCGCGCTTGCTCAATATGGCGTAGATTATTCCGTTGCCTCATTGGGAACCTCGACAACGGGCGATCACTTGCAAGTGTTATTCAGGCAAACAAGCACCGTCGTGTGTTGTTATGACGGTGACCGCGCAGGCCGTGAAGCCGCGTGGCGTGCCATGGAAAATGCATTGCCTTACCTAACGGATGGTCGCCAGTTAAAATTCATGTTTTTGCCGGATGGAGAAGATCCCGACTCTTATATCCGACAAAACGGAAAACAAGCATTTGAGCAGCAAGTGTCTAATGCGATGCCCTTGTCTGAATTCATGTTCAGCTCATTGACTCAGCAGGTCGATATGAGCACGAAAGAAGGCATGGCAAAACTGAGTACTCTTGCGGTTCCTCTCATTGATAAAGTCCCTGGCGGCACTTTAAGACTATACTTGAGAGAATTGCTTGGCCGCCGTTTGGGTTTGGTTGATGAACGCCAACTACAGCAGCTAATTTCAAAACAAGGTAAAGAGGATAAAAGGCCTCAACCTCATAAAGAAATCAAGCGAACGCCGATGCGAGAAGTGATCGCGTTACTGATTCAAAACCCACAATACGTAAGTATGGTGCCAGATCTAACTAGCGTTAGAGATTTGCCCATTCCTGGTCTAAGTTTATTTGTTGATGTACTTGATAAATGCCAAGCGCATCCCCATATCAACACAGGCCAATTATTAGAGCATTGGCGAAACAGCCAAAATGAGACCCTTCTGTCTCGTCTCGCGAGTTGGGACATTCCACTCGATGAGGACAACCAAGAAGAAATCTTTTTAGACTCACTGGATAAAATTATTGCCCAGTGCGTAGAAAAACAAATTGAAAACCTGCAGGCCAAAGCAAGAAGTGTCGGTTTATCAGCCGAAGAGAAAAGGGAGCTGCTAGCACTTATGCTAGATTTAAAAGCGTAACCCTGTTTAATTAGTCAGCAACGATTTAATTTGTTATAGTAAGTGGTTTGCATTTCGCATACTGATTCCTTCACCAGATTACGAAGTTGGATACCGTCTATGGATCACAATCCGCAGTCACAGCTAAAGTCACTTGTTATTAAAGGCAAGGAACAAGGCTATCTGACCTACGCCGAAGTAAATGACCACCTACCTGCTGAAATCGTAGATTCAGAACAGGTAGAAGACATCATTCAGATGATCAACGACATGGGCATTAAGGTAGTAGAAACTGCTCCTGATGCTGATGATTTAGCACTGAACGATGACACAAATATTACCGATGAAGACGCAGCCGAAGCTGCAGCCGCTGCACTTTCTAGCGTAGAGAGTGAGATTGGTCGTACAACAGACCCAGTACGTATGTACATGCGTGAGATGGGTACTGTCGAACTTCTAACTCGCGAAGGCGAAATCGACATCGCAAAACGTATTGAAGAAGGTATTAACCAAGTTCAATCGTCTGTTGCTGAATACCCAGGCACAATTCCGTACATTCTTGAGCAATTTGACAAAGTTCAAGCTGAAGAACTACGTCTTACAGACCTAATTTCAGGTTTTGTAGATCCAGATGCTGACGACACCGCTGCACCAACGGCAACACACATCGGTTCTGAACTGACTGAATCTCAGTTAGAAGAAGAAGACGATGAAGACGTTGATGACGACGAAGATAGCGATGACGATTCAGATGATTCTGAAGAAGATGTAGGTATCGATCCTGAATTAGCGCTAGAGAAATTCAACCAACTACGCAGCACCTATCAAAATCTTCAATTAGCAATCAACGAGTACGGCTATAACAGCCCGAAAGCAACCGTTGCTAATGAAATGATGCTAGACGTATTCCGCGAGTTTCGTCTAACGCCTAAACAGTTTGATCACCTAGTGAATGAACTGCGTACTGCTATGGATCGCGTTCGTACACAAGAGCGTCTGATCATGAAGTCTGTGGTTGAATACGGCAAAATGCCGAAGAAATCATTCATCGCGCTGTTCACTGGTAATGAATCAAGTGAAGCTTGGCTGGATGAAGTTCTTGCTTCAGACAAGCCATACGCTGAAAAGATCAAACGTAACGAAGAAGAAATCCGTCGTTCAATCGCTAAGCTAAAAATGATTGAAGAAGAGACTTCTCTAAACGTACAGAACATTAAAGACATCAGCCGTCGTATGTCTATCGGTGAAGCAAAAGCTCGCCGTGCGAAGAAAGAGATGGTTGAAGCGAACTTGCGTCTTGTAATTTCTATCGCGAAGAAATACACCAACCGTGGCCTACAGTTCTTGGATCTGATCCAGGAAGGTAACATCGGTCTGATGAAAGCGGTAGATAAGTTCGAATATCGTCGTGGTTACAAGTTCTCGACTTACGCAACGTGGTGGATCCGTCAGGCAATCACTCGTTCAATCGCGGACCAAGCACGTACGATTCGTATCCCGGTACACATGATCGAAACGATCAACAAGCTAAACCGTATTTCTCGTCAAATGTTGCAAGAGATGGGTCGCGAGCCACTACCGGAAGAACTGGCAGAGCGCATGCAAATGCCAGAAGACAAGATTCGTAAAGTTCTAAAAATCGCTAAAGAGCCTATCTCAATGGAGACACCAATCGGTGACGACGAAGATTCGCATCTAGGTGATTTTATCGAAGATACAACGCTAGAACTTCCGCTAGATTCTGCAACTGCAACTAGCCTTAAGGTGGCAACAAAAGACGTGCTTGCAGGTCTAACGCCACGTGAAGCGAAAGTACTTCGTATGCGTTTTGGTATTGACATGAACACTGACCATACTCTAGAAGAAGTTGGTAAGCAGTTCGACGTTACTCGTGAGCGTATCCGTCAGATCGAAGCAAAAGCACTACGTAAACTTCGTCACCCAAGCCGCTCAGAGACTCTGCGCAGCTTCCTAGACGAATAATCGCAGCGCATACAAGCTTTTAGAAATCAAAAAAGGTGACTTTAGGTCACCTTTTTTATTATCTACTGTTCTAAGTGGATAAAAACTAAGCGCAATTGCCCTAGTTGGTATCTAGACACCTTGCAACGCTTCCCCTATAATCGTTGTCCTATTAAGGCCCCTTAGCTCAGTGGTTAGAGCAGTCGACTCATAATCGATTGGTCCGCAGTTCAAGTCTGCGAGGGGCCACCATATTTCGAAAGGCGTAGCAGGTTAATACCTACTACGCCTTTTTTGTATCTTATATCTTTGGGTACAGTTTCGGTTGCGGTAACTCGTCACTAACCTCGTAATAGCTTTTCTTCTTCCCCTCTTCTTTAACTATTATCTGGCTTTCTATACGAGCAATAGAAACAAAATGTCTGCTCGTGATTTAAACCATTGACCCTCAGACAACTTCTGATAGGATGGACATATAAACGTATGGACGTCTAAAACAAAAATGGAGCTACAATGAAAAATATTGGTCACTTAAAGAAACTAGCTTTGATTCTCACGGCAGTAGTCGGCTTAAGCGCTTGTGGAGAAAAAGATGACTCTGTCATTAAAGTGGGCGCGACAGTTGGACCACATGCACAAGTAGTCGAGGCGGTAGCGAAGGAGGCAGCAAAGCAAGGTTTGAATGTCGAAGTCATTGAGTTTTCTGACTACGTGACACCTAATGCCGCTCTTAGCGATGGTAGCATCGATATTAATAGCTATCAGCACCAGCCATTTTTAGACAACTTCAACAGTAGCCATAACGCCCAATTAGTATCAATTGGTCAGTCCATTCTTATGCGTATGGGGCTTTATTCCAATAAGTATCGCTCACTGCAAGAGCTTCCAAACAATGCACGTATAGCGCTTCCAAATGACCCTACCAACGGTGGCCGTGGTCTGTTGCTACTCGCCGATGCAGGTTTAATTGAGCTGAAACAGGGTGTTGGCCATAAAGCCGCCCTAACTGATATCACAAAAAACGCAAAATCATTTGAATTTGTCGAGGTAGATGCCGCTCAGCTACCAAGAACATTAGATGATGTGGACGCGGCTGCGATTACAATGAACTACGTAATGTCTTCTGGTTTAGATCCGAAGAAACAAAGTATCTATCTTGAAGCAAAAGACGCCCCATTAGCAGTCATGGTCATCGCCACTCGTGACGCAGACAAAAATAATGAAGCGTATAAAAAGTTCGTTTCTATTTATCAATCTCAAGCGATTCGTGATTATCTCGATCGCACTTTCAAAGGCACAATCGAAGCAGCTTTTTAATCAATAAAGCAGCGAATACTTTGCCCACGAATCAGATAGAAAAGAGGCTAATGTTTTCTCATAGCCTCTTCTTTTCATTACTCACTAAATCGACTCATTGTCGACTTTCAGCCTCTAACTTCATTGCCAAATAAGCTTGGTCAGCAGAAACCAATTCAGGACGGTTAATCAACTTCCAGAGGAAGTATGGTGGGATTAAAAATACGATGAAGTAGAGAGATTCATGGAAGAAAACATCGGCTATCGTTTGCTGATGCTCCCAAAGTGCCGTCAGTGCGAAGAGCTCTAACATCACGCCTAATACGCCAAAGACGACAGAGACAACAATCGCTAAACCCAGTAGTTCTCTAATAAAGTGCTTGTATGCCATGATACTAATTCCTTCTAGCAATAAGTCATACTAACTTACGCTCATAAGAAACAAGTGAGCTTGATTATTATCAAACTCACCTCATCACTGTTAAGAACTTAGTTTTATAAAAAAGTACTTGTATATAGCGTCAGCGAAGACTGATTTCCCTATCACAGAGCATAGATACCTCTACAAATAGAAGGTGATGGAACGACCAACTATTGACTATATGAGCGCAACTTTAATCAGATAAGTAATATTGAACCGTCGATACCACTCGTACTTTCTTAATGTAAGGCGTGTTGCTGTCTCGGTCATAAATCGAGAACTGCCCTTGAGTTGCACGTTTGATCTTACCCAGTGAACTCTGTGAGTCTTTCGCAAATTTCTCAGCCACTTCACGCGCATTCTTAGTCGCTTCTTCGATCATGTCTGGCTTCACATCATTCAGCTTAGTAAAGCTGTACTCAACACGATTTGCATAAGGATCTTGGTTAAGCAAAACGCCTTGTTTTCCTAACTCACCTATTTCATTGATTGCCGCTCGAACAACATCAACACTCTGGCTGTAAACCG
This sequence comes from Vibrio sp. V42_P2S4T144, assembly GCF_009904715.1. Taxonomy (NCBI): domain Bacteria; kingdom Pseudomonadati; phylum Pseudomonadota; class Gammaproteobacteria; order Vibrionales; family Vibrionaceae; genus Vibrio; species Vibrio sp. V42_P2S4T144. The sequence continues at coordinate 17,662 of NZ_WXWS01000244.1, forward strand.
TAACGGTTCGCGAGGCCAAATAACGATACTCAATGTCTTGCTCGCTCCCATATTGCTGTGCTTTTCTGTCAATGACCGCTGGGGAAGAGAGGGAAACGCTGGTTTCAGGAAGCCCTTTGGCAGTTAGAAAGTCCAAAATCAAACGGGTTTGCTGGTCAATTTCATCAAACATGGCTCCCATATCATTACTCGCTAGAGTAAATTGAATCGGCCAAATCACCGTATCAGCAGGATACTCACGCTCCGACAAACCTTTCACTGTAACGACTCTTTCATAGGCTCGGTATTTCACCGCCGTCTGCTGCATAAAATAGCCAAGGATGCCAAGACCAAGTATCAAACTTAGCCCAATCCAAAGTGCTGCTTTATTGGAAACTCGTTCCATTATTTCCCCCTGATAAATATCAACTTAGCTTAATCTTTGTTCTAGATAAGATAGCCTATCTATTGTTTTAAGAGGGAGACATAACGCGAGTTTTGATTCATAGCACAGTGATATACCGTTTTCTTTAGTCAATAAAGCTTCATTGGTTTGTCACCAAAGGCTCATGCTTTTGCCTCTTAACTGTCATCTGTAATTTCTACTATCCAATCAGCAACTTGTACGCTGAGGTAAATATGGATAGTTCAACCCCTTTTCGTCTCCCTCGTAAAACGCCGTTTGGCATTGGTGAAAACGTTGCTGAATGGGCAACCGGTTTAAACCAACTTGATAAGTTCTACGCCCAACGCCCCGTTAATGCCGATACCAAAACTTTTCTCCGCTTCACGCTGGATATCTTAGGTATCGATTATCGCATTGCTCATGGTTCACTCGACTCAGTACCTAAGCAAGGTGCTACCGTCATTGTGGCGAACCACCCGCTTGGTTGTGTGGAAGGCGTCATCTTGGCCGAACTCTTGTTGATGGTACGAGACGACATCCAAATTCTAGCCAATCAATACCTGAAAACCGTGCCGGAGTTAGATCAGCTCTTCATTGGTGTCGATGTGTTTGAAGGCAAAGACGCCGTCAAATCGAATATGAAGGCCCTCAGAGCGGCTAATAAACACCTAGCAAGTGGCGGCTTATTGCTTGTCTTTCCTGCCGGTGAAGTGTCCCAGTTAGTCGATGCCAAACAGCAACGCTTGGAAGACAAAGCGTGGAGTCGAAGCGTAAGTAGCCTGATCCGCAAAAACAAAGCAACGACAGTTCCAGTATTCATCAGTGGTCAGAACTCGAAACGCTTCTATATGGCAGGGAAAATCCATCCACTTTTGCGTACCCTAATGCTCGGGCGGGAGCTACTGAACAAACATGCGCAAACCATTGATTTATCTTTTGGCCAAGTGATCAAATTCAAAGAGATCAACACACTTAACGATGATCAAGTGGTGAACTATTTGCGGCTCAACACTTACTTGCTCAATCGTGAAACCCATTCAGTGAAGCCTTCTTCTTCATCAGAAATGCTCTCTCCAATAGCGGCAGGGTTACCCGTAGGCGAATTGCTTGAAGAGCTGAACAACTTACCAAAAGAGTCCAAGCTGCTAACAAGTGGTGAGTTCGATGTTTACTGCACGGAGTCGCAGAGTATCCCTTCCCTACTGCATGAAATTGGTCGCCTACGTGAGCTCAATTTTCGACAAGTTGGCGAAGGGACGGGACTAGCAATAGACATTGACCATTTCGATCATGATTACCTGCATCTGTTTGTGTGGGACAGAGAGAACCAATGCTTGGTGGGCGCGTATCGTTTAGGTCTGGTTGATCAACTGATTGAAAAGCGCGGCGTAGCAGGTCTGTATTCACGAACGTTGTTTAACTATGACCAACGCTTTATCGACCAAATGGGTAAATCCATTGAGATGGGGCGCTCTGTGATTGCACAGCAATATCAAAAGAGCATGAGCGCGCTACTGCTGCTGTGGAAAGGCATCGCAACGTTCGTTCATCAAAACCCAGATTACACTCACCTATTTGGTCCGGTAAGCATTAGCAACGATTATAGCGATACTGCACGTCAATTACTGGCTCAATCAATGACACTGCACCACTACGACAACAATTGCGCAGAGTACGTCACACCTTCTAACCCACTTCCTGAGCACCACCGTGACTGGAACACCAGCATGCTCACTGCTCTGGGTGATTTACAGCTATTGTCACGTGTCATTGCCAGAATCGATGAAGGGAAAGGAGTGCCCGTTTTGCTGCGTCAGTACTTAAGCCTCAATGGCAAGCTGGTATGCTTCAACGTCGACCCTGCATTCAATAACGCTCTAGATGGATTGATTATGGTGGATTTGCGCGATGTTCAAGAAAAGACGTTGGCAAGGTATATGGGACGCGAGCAAACTCATGAATACCTCACCTACCATGCTAATAGCAACCATAAGTAAGAGCTGTGAGTAAGAAGGGAGTTGTGAGTCAATAAAAGCGGTGTAGCGACTCTCTTTTACTTTTCTATCAATTAGGTAAGAGCACTTCGTGAAGTACGCCGAAAAGACTCTTATAAATACATTCTATCGAAGAGTCGCAATGACATTGATCACACCAATTCCGTCACAAACTTTCACAAAAAACAAAAACAGATCCAAGTCACACTTTAAATCCACCACAACTCAACACAAAACGTGACATTGATCA
>NZ_WXWS01000210.1:0-19533 GCF_009904715.1 Vibrio sp. V42_P2S4T144
CTACTTATGGCTTCAGCAGCACAAGCAGAAGTATACGTTGGTGGTAAGATGGGTAAGTCATGGATGGAAGACGCGTGTGTAGCGGGCCAGGCTTGTGACAAAGACGATTCTACTCTTGGCGCTTTTGTTGGTTACGAAATGAATAAATACTTCGCAGTAGAAGCGGGTTTCGACAATATCGGTGATTTTAACCAAACTTCTTTCGGTGGCCACGTAGAAGCGATCACTCTTGCTCCTAAATTTAGCCTACCAATCACTGAAGACATCGCACTTTACGGTAAAGTGGGTGGCGCTTACGTAATGTTTGATGGCAAAGATGATTACTCTTACCTAGGCGCGGCTGGTCTTGAATTCAACCTAAGCCAAAACGTAACAGCTCGTGCGGAATACCAAACACTGACTGACATCAGCAACGATGTAACTCGTGCGACAGGTAACACTGCAACACTAGGTGTTTCTTTCAAATTCGGCGGCAACGATGAGCCAGTAATCGTAGAAGAGCCAGTTGTTGTTGAAGAAGTGGTTGTAGAAGAAGTGGTAGAAGAGCCAGTTGTAGTTACGAAAACATTCGAAACTCAAACAATTGGTACAGGTAGCTTCGATCTAAACAGCACAACTCTAAAACCAGAGAGCGCTGCAAAACTTGATAACCTAGTTGCTTTCCTAAACGAGCACCCACAAGCGAACGTTGAAGTTGTAGGTTACACAGATACGTCTGGCCCAGCAGCTTACAACCTAAAAGTTTCTGAGAAACGCGCTGAGTCTGTTGCTAACGCACTCGTTGAAAAAGGTATTGATTCATCACGTATCCAAGCTCGTGGCGAAGGTGAAAACAACCCAATCGCTTCAAACGACACTCGTGAAGGTCGTCAACAAAACCGTCGCGTAGAAGTCGTTGTTCCAGAATTTGAATACCAAGTTCAGCAATAAGCTCCTATTCGACCGTAGTATAGAAGACTGAAGCTGAAAGCCCCAAAGAGTTCGCTCTTTGGGGCTTTTTATTTCTCTTTAAAAACTGACTGAAATGTTCAAAGTGGCCAGGTATTATTTAAGATCAATGCTGTTTAAACGCCCCATAAATGTCAGGATCTCCAAGTTATCTTTATGTGCTTCTAACAACGCTTTTTTGGTTTGCATGTAGGCGGCAAGTTTGCCGTACTTACTAATAGAGCGAACCACCGTTTTATATTTATACTCACCGTCATCATTGAACTCTCGCCACTTGGCGATGTAACACGTATCTCGGTTGTCAGGGTTTTCAAGAGTAGGGTTAGGCTTGTGAACGATTTTAGGCTCAACGCTATGTGGAAGCCTAGTCATTAGGTAAGGGTCTTTCAAAAGACGTCGCCAGAATTTGCCCCACATTTGCCGGCCTAACTCGTTTCTCAGCTTAATGGCTTTTTGTAAGCCTTTCTTTTCTCCAATACGAACAAATCCTACCGAGCGGTGTAGTACCGTATCCTCGGGGGTATGGATATGTATCTTAAAGGCTGTCTTGCCTTTAGAAATAAAGCGGTGTCCAGTGTTAGTTATTAAATTGCTCTTAGACATAGTGCTAACTAATAATTTTATTAATAGCTAAAAGGGTAAGCAAAACTCATAGATAATTAAAGTAATAAAATACAAAACTGTAAATAGGGCTTGTTGAAATGATTTCAAGGGGAAGAAGTCAGATCAGTAGAAGGGTTTATCCCGTAACCGAAACACCCGATCCGATCATATTGATTACTGGGAAGATTATCTAACACGGTGTACTAGGGGGAGCAGTGCGAGGCTTGAAATTGAAGATACAAAAAAGCCTTAGCTCAAGTGGGAGCTAAGGCTATGATATGGCGCCCCCAGTAGGATTCGAACCTACGACCTGTCCCTTAGGAGGGGACTGCGCTATCCAGCTGTGCCATGGGGGCGTAATACCAATAGTTGCAGTTCATTGCACTGTTTTACTGAGTTCAAATCTAGCAATCTACCAGATCTGTATCAGCATCACGTTGAACGATTCGCTACGGTCATTGGTATAATCAAATAAGATGCGCTGCCTATGATATTCAAAAGTGAGCATATCTCAAGACTTAATGTTTGCTTTTATAGGATCTTGTTCATTACGTCGCCAATTTGAACGCTAGACGCTAAATTTGGCTGATCAATCGTCAGTTCCGCTTCGTGTTCGTATATGCGTGATACCGTTAATGTAATTTCGCTTTGCGAGACTTTGTTTCTTGGCAATCCATTTTGGTCGATAAACGACGCGGTGTGCCAAAGCTGCAATTTGTCTCCCTCTTTTACGCCGTGCATACGGCCGAGATCCATCGTTACGGTATTACCGAAGACTGCCACAACCTCTGGCAATGTAATTTTGCAAGACAGCTCCGACTCCAGATCCAACATAATATTGCGACTAACGCGAAGCATCATCTCGCCATAGGTCGATGCCCAAAAACGTGCACTACGAGTGTCCACTTGACTCGTCTTAGCAAATGGCCAACGCGCGACCTCACGGTAGGCTTTGTTGAAGATTTCATGGCCAGTTTTACCATCAAATACTTTCATTTCTAACGCAAACTGACGATTGATGATGTCATCTTGCAATAGTTGAGATTCGACCGTTGCAGTGAGATCGGTAATGACCCCTCCAATGATGTATTGTGCGCCATTGTCTTGCGCGATCATTTGAGTGCGAGCAGGATAGTTGCTGCTTATTGAGTAGTCCGTTGTACCAACAGACACAAAGCTGCGTGAGGTTTGATCAAGTTGACGGTTCACTACGTGGCTAAAATCGTCACCAACTTGATAAATTTGTCCCATCACTGCTTGTTGTGGTGATGCGACCTCAATATTGCCGACCAGCATTGTCTTTTTGTATTGATCGGTGTGGCAACCCGTTGCCGATGGATAAATATCAACGCGGATTTTTACCTCGACTTTACCGCGACGTTTGCGTTCAGATTCGACCAAAATGTAACGGACTTCATGATTGGTAAACTGGTATTCGTTGCGGCTTTCTTCTAATAGCGGCATCAAGTTGCTAATACTGCCAATATCTGCGCCCGAAAAATTGACGGCTTTGAACAGCGCGTCTTCCAACGCATGGAGCCTTGCCGTCTCTTCTGAGGAAACGATGGTGGCAACGCCTGTGACTTCATACCAAGATGCCATTACCTTAAAAGGCACAAGCATCACTAAAGTGATTGAAAACAGACTGTTTAATATTTTTTTCATTGGTTACAACCGTTCGGGTATAAATATTGCTTTAACAAATTCAGTGAAGTTTGGTGGGTTTTTCTTCGTTAGGCAAACAAAGAAAAGCAAAGACTGTTCCAATATTCACTTTCTTGGAAAGGAATTAATAAAGAACGGTATCACCTAAGATTATCTGGAGAATCAAACCATGAAAAAGTGGCTTGTCGCCGCATCGATGATGACGCTTCTGACATCGTGCGCGTACTCACCGATTTACAATGGTAAAGAACCGTACTCGGGAAGCCAGTTCATGCTGATGGATAGTCCGCGTCATACGATGGACTTTTTCATTGAGAGCATGACAGAAGACCTGATGGTTTCTAATGTGGCAGTATCAGCGCGGACACCGATTGCGATTACCTCGTTTGTTGATCTACAAAATATGGATGCAACAAACTGGTTAGGTAACTCGGTCTCTGAAGGTTTTATCCATCAGTTTCAGCGCCGAGGGTTTAAAGTGGTTGATTTCAAAACTACGGGCTCTATTCAAGTGACGCAGCAGGGCGATTTTGCTTTAAGTCGTGATTGGCAAGATTTAGCTCAAGAGCAGCAAATTCAGTATGTACTGACCGGAACAATGCTGCGCCAAGAGGGCGGAGTGCTTGTCAATGCACGCGTGGTTGGCATGCAAAGCCGTGTAGTTGTAGCGACAGCGCAAGGTTTCCTTCCGGCTGACCGTATTGGGCGTGACTTAGATACGTTAAATAGCATCCGCACACAAGATGGTGTGTTGATTCGTTCTGACCCTACCATTCGTCAGCCGTACACTGTGATTCTCCGTCCATAGGATAGAAGCATGAAGAAGTTATTATTTATTGTTGCCACACTGATATTGGTTGGGTGTCAGCCATTACAACAGATGCGTCAAGATGAAATCTTAGTGGCGGTGGGCTACGCTAGCGTCAGTGAGCAAACAGGCCGCACAGTAGAAGAAAAGCGTGTACGAGCAATGCGCGCATCAAAAATTGATGCTTATCGTGAGCTAGCAGAGCAAGTTTATGGCATGCGTGTTAGTGGACGTGCAGAGCTGCAAGACCAGCGTTTGGGTATTGAAAGCACCACTGGTGCCGTCGATGGTGTAATTCGTGGTGCAGAAGTTGTGCGTAGTTATCTTGTTGAAGACAGTTATGTGACTGAGCTGCGTCTGGATATCCGTAAAATGGATAAGCTACGTGATTACGGAGAAGTTCAACAGGTGCCTGAGAAGCGTCAACAAACCTTGTTTTAAACCATTTCACTAGACAGATAATCTTTTTGAGCGGCTGATTGGTAACAATGAGTCGCTTTTTTATATCTACGTGAGCGCGGGAATTGAGGGTAGGAGTGACGTTTAAGCTTTTATATTGGTGCCAAGCGTCGAGATGGTGTGGGTTTTTCCGCCCGCATTGTAGGTCATGCCAACTTTGCCATGAGTTCGCTGGAGCATGTTGTTGAGTTTATTGAAGCTCAGCTGTGCGCGACTAAGCGATTCGCCATTTACTTGGTTAACTTGTTGACAGTCGAGGACGATCGATTGGATTTGAGCAACAACCTGACTTAGGTGCTCATCTTCAGTAAGTTGATTGACGTGCGGGTGAGAGGCGATTCGCTGATCAGTTGTTCTGAGCTGATCAATGAGCGTCATCTTCTGTTTGGCAATGTTCTCAATCTCGGTAGAGACACGCGCCGTTATTGCTTGTGTTTCTTGGCGTAAAACAGCGGAAAGTGCCTTAGCATTTTCTAGCTGGAAATTAACGAGATCGACTAATGCTGCCATAAAATACTTACCTTCGGCCTAAGTCAGTTAGCTTTTGCCTTGCAATTCGTTTTCAAACTTAATCATGTTGTCAGCCAATTTTTCAGGATCGACTTTGTATGAACCGTTTGTGATAGCTTCTTTGATTGCTGCAACTTTGGCGCTGTCATATGCCGGAGAAGCTGCCATATCCTTCTGGAGTTTACTGACGGCTTTACTTTGCTGGCTGAGTGATACTGCGTCTTGTTGCGCTGGCGCCTTTTTTGATTCTGTCGTGCTGGTAGCATTGGAATCGTTACGTGCAGGTGCGCGACTTGTTGTCGTCATCATTTGCCCTGAACGTATATTATCTATACCTGCCATGTTTAACCTTTGCCTTGTATCGTAATACTGGTATCCAGACTATCGACCAGCGCAAAAATAACTTTAGTCATTTTTTGCATTTTTATTGATCAGTTTAAACACGCTACCAGTGGGTATTAAAAATTAACAGTGATTTCCGCAATGTCAGTCACTATGCCTTCTATTATACGTTGTGACTTATCATTTTTCACTCTTACTTGATCGCCAGCTGAACCATCCTGCAATGCTGTGCCTTGCGTTGTGATCGTCATGCCAGAATTCACCGCTTTGATAATGACCTTTTCATTTCGGCATACCACACAAACATCATTTCTCTCTACGACATCGCCTAAGCGAACATTACGCTTTAGCTTTGCCCCAACCACTTGATCGTAGCTAGAAAATCCATCTTTACGAAAGCGCTGTAGCTCGATCATGGAAGTGGTAACATCCGATGCGCTGACGATTTCTCCTCTCCCTAGTGTTCGTGTCGCGACGATCATTGGTACTGATACCGAGATCCTCACAGGGACATAGACTTTCCAGTCATCCGGTTGGCATTCCACTAACACATTGATGTTACTTCTCGTGCTGCTGGTGGAAGAGGCAGATGTATCTAACGGAACAGGGCAATCCGTTGCTTTTATTCTCGAGTCGATCTCTGCCGCATTAACAGATAGCTCGCCACCATCAGGCTGATCAACCGTAGCAAGAATATGTTGTTCTGCTGCTGTTTTTATTTGCTCGATCTGATTATCTGAAGCTGAATGAACAAAAAAGCTAAACATACTGAGCAAAATGCCGATAGACTTAGCGTACTTTGTAATTAGCGCTCTACATATTGTCATAGTCAATGGTGTCGAAGTGAAAGTGAAATACGCCATACTGTCTCCCTGGTATCGTGCTTGCCAGTGGTAGAGTATCATTTAAAAACAAAAAGTTTGAGATGGAGATGAGCATATGACGGGGATTCTTGACTCGGTGAATCAGCGTACGCAACTCGTCGGTCAGAACCGATTGGAATTATTGACCTTTCGACTGATGGGCCGACAGCGCTACGGCATTAACGTATTCAAAGTGAAAGAAGTACTACAGTGCCCTAAGCTGACTTCAATGCCAAATCTACACCCTCTGGTTAAAGGTATCGCTCATATCCGCGGCCATACCGTGTCCGTTATTGATTTGAGCCTGGCAATTGGTGGCCGCCCAACCACTGATTTAGATAAATGTTTTGTTGTTATTGCAGAATTTAACCGTACGATCCAAGCATTTTTGGTATCATCGGTTGAGCGTATTATCAATATGCATTGGGAAGCGATTTTGCCACCGCCAGACGGCGCAGGTAAAGCGCACTATTTGACTGCCGTGACAAACATTGACAATGAGCTGGTTGAAATCCTTGACGTTGAAAAAATCCTGGCAGAAATTGCGCCAGTTGATGAAACGATGGATTCCGCTATTGGCGAAGAAATCGCACAAGCAGAGCAAGAAAAGCCTATTGTACGCCGCATACTGATTGCTGATGACTCGACGGTCGCGCGTAAACAGGTAGAGCGTGCGATTACATCCATCGGTTTTGAGGTCGTATCTGTCAAAGACGGCAAAGAAGCGTACAATAAGTTGATTGAAATGGCTCAAGAAGGCAATATCTACGATCAAATTTCGTTGGTTATTTCCGATATTGAAATGCCAGAAATGGACGGCTATACCTTAACGGCTGAAATTCGCAGACATGCCGATTTGAAAGACCTTTATGTTATCCTCCATTCTTCATTAAGTGGTGTATTCAACCAAGCTATGGTTGAGCGTGTAGGTGCCAACACCTTCATTGCGAAATTTAACCCAGATGAGTTGGGTAACGCGGTTAAATCTGCATTAACACAATAAAAGAGACATTAATGACTGCTATTACAATCAGTGATCAAGAGTATCGTGACTTTAGCCGTTTTCTAGAATCGCAATGTGGCATCGTGTTAGGTGATAGCAAGCAATACCTCGTGCGTAGCCGACTGAGTCCTTTAGTGACGAAGTTTAAGCTCGCATCGTTATCAGATTTGCTACGTGATGTTGTTACAGGGCGTAATCGAGAATTACGAGTCGCCGCTGTGGATGCGATGACGACTAACGAAACCTTGTGGTTTCGAGATACTTATCCGTTCACGGTTTTAGCTGACAAATTATTGCCAGAAGTAGCGGCAAGTAAGCGCCCAATTAAGATCTGGTCTGCTGCCAGTTCATCGGGCCAAGAACCGTATTCTATTGCAATGACGATCCTGGAAACGCAACAGCGCAAGCCGGGCTTGTTACCAAACGTGTCCATTACAGCCACAGATATTTCGGCAAGTATGCTCGAGATGTGTCGTGCAGGGGTGTACGACAACTTGGCTTTGGGTCGCGGGCTTTCACCAGAACGTCGTCGCACCTTCTTTGAAAATGCGGACGGTGGTCGCATGAAAGTCAAAGATAACGTCAAGCGTTTGGTGAACTTTCGTCCACAAAACTTGATGGACAGTTACGCACTGATGGGTAAGTTCGACATCATTTTCTGTCGTAACGTATTGATTTACTTTTCTCCAGAAATGAAATCTAAAGTGCTTAACCAAATGGCGAGCAGTTTAAACCCTGGTGGTTACTTGCTGTTAGGGGCATCAGAGTCGCTAACTGGTCTGACTGATAAATTTGAAATGGTGCGCTGTAATCCGGGCATCATTTACAAGCTTAAATAGCGGTATCTCTTCATTGATAGAAAAGCCTGACTTCGTGTCAGGCTTTTTTGTTTGTTACTTTCTGCGCCGAGCGCTTCATGTATCACTCAATTAGTTGAAGCGCGTTTTTGCCTTGTGCCCTCAACACGGTGTATCTTTATTAAGTGAGCAAAGTGATACGACATGACATTCCAGTTACTTTGGCTCACTTATTGCTATTTCAATTCACGGTAACCACTAGGTTGGTGTAATGCTTTAGGTTTTGGCATGCTAATTGCTTTTTGGTTATCAATCACGGTCAGTTCTTAATTGTAGAGGCAAACATGGCTATATCTTTTGACAATGCACTAGGCATCCACCAGCACACGGTGGGCGTACGTGAGCGCAATGCAGAGGTGATTTCCACCAATATCGCACAAGCAAACACGCCTGGTTACAAAGCAAGAGGTTTAGACTTTGCGAAGGAATTGCAAGCGGCAACATCTGGGGCAAGCATTGGTCTTAGTCGCACAGATGGTCGGCATATTCCTGCCACTACAACGTTGGTTGGGGACAAGTTATATCGTCTTCCTACGCAACCAGATACGGGAGATGGCAACACGGTAGACTTGGATTTAGAGCGTAACTTGTTTATGCAAAACCAAATCAGACACCAAGCATCACTCGACTTTCTAGGCAGCAAATTCAAGAACTTAACCAAAGCAATCAAAGGGGAATAATTTAGATGAGCTTATTTAACGTTTTCAATGTGACAGGTTCCGCAATGAGCGCTGAATCCGTTCGTCTGAATACTACCTCAAGCAACTTGGCGAACGCCGACAGTGTCAGCAGCTCTGCGAAAGACACTTACAAAGCGCGTCATGCAGTGTTTGGTGCAGAGTTAAGTAACGCCATGCGTGGCGGTGATACGGTGCCAGTGAAAGTGATGGGTATTGTAGAAAGTGATAAACCGCTGAGTGCGGAGTACAACCCAGACCATCCCCTTGCAAACGAAGAAGGCTACATTTACAAGCCTAACGTCAATGTAATGGAAGAAATGGCAAACATGATTTCAGCTTCTCGTGCATACCAAACTAATGTACAGGTCGCTGATTCTAGTAAACAAATGCTGCTGCGTACGCTGCAGATGGGTCAATAAGGATAAGGGGGTAGCGTATGGCCGGAATTAACAACGTTGGTCAAAGCGGCTTGTCCTATATCGACCAGCTTAAAAGTCTACAAGAGAGTAACAAGAAAGCGGAAGAGAGCACGGGTAAGCAGGACCTAAAACAGGAAGACTTCTTATCATTGCTCACGAAGCAACTGTCTCAGCAAGACCCTTTTAAGCCGGTAAGTAATGACCAGATGATTGCGCAAATGGCTTCATTTGCGACCGTTGATGGCATTGGCAAGATGAACACTCAGTTTGAGAGTTTGAATTCGTCAATGACATCAAATCAAGCGTTACAAGCTTCCTCTTTGGTAGGGCGTGACGTATTGGTCCCAGGAGCAGCAGGTGTGAAGCAGGACGACGCACCAATGGCGGCAATGGTTAAGCTTTCACAATCTATCGATAATCTGTTTGTTCGTGTAGAGGATGAAGCTGGCCAACTGGTTCGTACCTTTGAGGTAGGGGCGAAACCAGCCGGCGACACGCGTGTGCTTTGGGACGGTAAAGATGAAAGCGGAAATCCACTGCCAGCTGGCAAATACAAAGTGAAAGCGTCTGGCTTAGTTGAAGGGGAGTCGCAAGAGTTCCCAGTATCGACATACGCCAACGTAAACAGCGTATTGCTTGGCAAAGGTGACGGAAACGTATTACTCAATCTGGCTGGTTTTGAATCGCCAGTTCGACTTGCAGAAGTATTGGAAGTCGGCAAAGCGTAGTCATAGCTCGCTAGATTAGGAGATTTTGGAATGTCATATGTATCTTTAAGCGGTTTGTCCGCCGCCCAACTGGATTTGAATACCACCAGTAACAACATTGCGAACGCCAACACTTACGGCTTTAAAGAGTCCCGTGCTGAGTTTGCTGATGTCTACTCTAACTCTTTATTTACTAACGCAAAAACCACACCGGGTGGTGGTGCGCAAGCAAGCCAAGTGGCACAGCAGTTCCATGAAGGCTCTAGCATTTACACCAACAACCCAATGGATTTGCGTGTTTCGGGGACAGGTTTTTTCGCTGTAGCGAAAGAGCGTCTAACTCCACAACAGAATGAACTGACACGTAATGGTGCATTTCACTTAAATAAAGAAAACTACATGGTGACCGCGAACGACGAGTTCTTATTAGGTTACCAAGTGGACCCAAGCTCTGGTGAGGTTTCTTCATACGAGCCACAACCCATCAATATTCCTGCTGAATTTGGTAAGCCAAAACAAACAGCAAACATTGAAGTGGGTGTGAACTTGCCAGCGAACGGCGATTTGAAAGATCCAACGCAGTTTGATTTTTCAGACCCAGATACATACAACCGTTCAACCTCTTCGACAATTTATGACTCGATGGGTCAGTCTTACAAGCTAACGACGTATTACTTGAAAGATCAGACTCAGCCAAATACATGGAACACTTACTACACCGTGACAGATAAAGAAGGTGAAAAGCCTTTAAATGTTGCGGCTGGTGATGCGCAAACGCCAACAGGTCATGTGGGGCATACCATGAAGTTCAACAACGATGGTACGTTGGCGAGCTTGAACAATGGTCAGCCAATCACTTCTGTGGCTCTGGGCGATCCGGCGACGAACACGACACCAGTCGATATGAATGGTGCTGATCCTGCGCAGACGCTTAACTTCGGCTTAGGCTCAGCAACACAGTTTGCGGCTCCGTTCGAACTGACTAAGTTTGACGAAGACGGTGCAACAACGGGCTTCCTAACCAAAGTTGACTTCGATGAAAACGGCAGCGTATTGGGGACTTACTCAAACGGTGAAAACGTTACATTGGGTCGTGTTGCTCTCGTACGTGTTCCAAACGAGCAAGGTCTGGATAAGAAAGGCGGCACTCAATGGGATTCAACGCAGTTCTCTGGTGACAAGATCTGGGGTGAATCAAATAAAGGCTCTTTCGGCACCATCAATAACGGTATGCTGGAACAGTCAAACATTGATATGACGCAGGAGTTGGTGGACCTGATCTCTGCTCAGCGTAACTTCCAAGCAAACTCACGTTCGCTAGAAGTACACAACCAACTACAACAGAATATCTTACAGATCCGTTAGAGCACTAGCTGGGTCATTCGATACTCTGCTTGAGTAAGCAATGGCGTGTGATTGCTTCTTAGTAATTACCGCTTTGTTCACTTTCATCATGACATTCATCTGATGCTTAGCCTGAATACACCTCACTCAGGCTAAGCATGCTTTGATCTACGATTTGCCGCTGTTGCCGCCGTATGGATCAAAACCTTGCCTCTCGTTACAGTTTTCTGCCTCTATTGACCTCTTTTCATTGTTGGCTCTTGATCCAAAGTATTGATTTATAAGTCTATTTTTGTTTTGGCATAACTATTGCTTTTACTCCGTGTACAGAGAGATTTTTTGGAGTAATTTATGGATCGCGCACTGTTTCTCGCAATGAGTGGCGCCAAGCAAAATATGCAGGCACTACAATTGCGCGCTAATAACTTGGCTAACGTAAGCACGACCGGATTTCGGGCTGATTTAGCACAGGCTCGCTCAATGCAGGCTTATGGTGAAGGCCATCCTTCACGTGTATTCAGCATGACAGAGCGTCCAGGGCATAACTTTGCTCAAGGTAGCGTGATTACAACAGGGCGTGATCTGGATGTGACGATTGAAGGCAGCGGTTGGATATCGGTACTCGATCACACAGGGAAAGAAGGGTTGACCCGTAACGGCAACCTAAAAGTCGATCAAAATGGCATGCTTACCAACGCAAGTGGTCATTTGGTGCTGGGTGAAAACGACGCGCCGATTACTTTGCCTATCCCTCTCTCCAAAATTGAAATCGGTCGGGATGGCACCATCTCTGTGCTTCCTCAAGGTGCCCCGGCAGAAGAATTCCAAGCGGTTGATCGCATTAAGCTTGTTAAGCCTAATGAGCAAAGCTTGTTTAAAGACACCAATGGCTTATTTCGCCATAAAACTCCAAACCAACCTTACGAAGCAGACGCGACTGTTAGCCTCCAGACGGGAGCGATAGAAGGCAGTAACGTGAATGCCGTAGGTGAAATGACCGCATTGATTGACTTACAACGTCAGTTTGAAATGCAAGTCAAGATGATGAGCACAGCTGAAGAAATGGATAAATCTTCAGATTCACTGCTTCGTATGAGTTAACAGAGTTAGAGGTTCACTATGCATCCAGCACTATGGGTAAGTAAAACAGGTCTAGACGCCCAACAAACCAACATTGCCACGATTTCGAACAACTTGGCGAACGCCTCTACTGTCGGCTACAAAAAGAGCCGTGCAGTATTCGAAGATTTGTTCTATCAGAACATCAACCAGCCTGGCGGCCAGTCATCTCAGAACACGGAACTGCCAAGTGGCTTGATGCTAGGTGCGGGTTCTAAAGTGGTTGCGACGCAAAAAGTGCACACGCACGGCAATGCACAGACAACGACTAACGCACTGGACATGATGGTGGAAGGCGACGGTTTTTTCCAAGTGACATTGCCGGACGGCAACATCGGTTATACCCGTAACGGTCAGTTCACGCTCAATGGTGAAGGTACGTTAGTCACGTCGGGTTCTGGCTACCCTGTAGAGCCTGAAATTGTGATTCCAGAAGATGCGATTTCTATTACTGTCGGTACGGATGGTGAAGTGTCGGTTCGCGTCCGAGGTCAGCAAGACAACCAAGTCGTTGGTCAGCTAACCATTACAGACTTTGTTAACCCGGGTGGCCTAGAGCCAATTGGTCAGAACCTTTACTTACCAACGGGTGCCAGTGGCGATCCACAAGAGGGTGTTCCTGGTTTGGACGGTTTGGGGGAAATTCGTCAATCCATGCTGGAAGCGTCCAACGTGAATGTAACAGAAGAGTTGGTCAATATGATCGAAGCCCAGCGCGTTTACGAAATGAACTCAAAAGTGATCTCGTCAGTCGATAAGATGATGAGCTTCGTTAACCAGCAATTGTAACGATTAAGAGCAAGATTTGAGGAGCTCACGATGAAACGTATTTGCCTACTCGCTTTGATTGCTACGATGTCGGGCTGTGCCATGTTGGAACCGATTGAAACGGAAGAAGTGACACAAGCAACCACTGTGGTCGACGCAGTAGAAGGTGATAAATCGAAAGAAGAGAGCAGCGGTATTGTAGATACTTTACGTGGTAGAAGCGATCCGGTTGCTGGCGACCCTGCTTGGGCTCCAATTCATCCGAAAAACAAACCTGAGCATTACGCTGCTGCAACAGGTTCGTTGTTTAGCGCCGAGCACATTACCGATCTCTACGACGATTCTAAACCACGTGGTATTGGCGACATTATTACCGTAACACTTGATGAGACAACCAGTGCGACGAAAAGCGCAAATGCCGATTTATCGAAAACCAATGAAGCGCAAATGGACCCGCTTCAAGTGGGCGGAGAAGAGCTGAAAATTGGCGGAAAATATAATTTCTCTTATGACTTAAACAACTCCAACTCATTTGCAGGTGACTCTTCTGCAAAGCAGAGCAACAGCATCAGTGGTTACATCACTGTTGAGGTGATCGAAGTACTGGCAAACGGCAACCTCGTGATCCGCGGTGAGAAGTGGATGACGCTAAATACGGGTGATGAGTACATACGTTTAAGTGGCACTATTCGTCCGGATGATATTAATTTCGACAACACCATTGCATCAAATCGCGTTTCTAACGCAAGAATTCAATACTCAGGGACTGGTTTGCAACAAGATATGCAAGAGCCAGGCTTCTTGGCACGATTCTTTAATGTAGCGCTATAACACGCCGTGCTGACGGCAATTTGACTGCAAGAGATAAGTAAGCATGAAAAAACTCCTTTTAGTACTGATGAGCGTTGCTCTGTTTTCTACCGTAGCCCAAGCCGCACGTATCAAAGACGTCGCGCAAGTGGCAGGTGTACGAAGCAACCAACTCGTGGGTTATGGTTTGGTTTCAGGCTTACCTGGTACGGGTGAAGCGAACCCGTTTACAGAGCAAAGTTTCGCCGCCATGCTGCAAAACTTCGGCATTCAGATGCCGCCGGGCACAAAGCCAAAAATTAAAAACGTTGCCGCAGTCATGGTTACGGCAGAATTGCCGCCTTTCTCTAAACCGGGTCAGCAAGTGGACGTGACTGTCTCTTCCATCGGAAGTGCTAAAAGTTTGCGTGGTGGTACGCTACTACAAACGTTCCTCAAAGGTCTCGACGGTCAAGTTTACGCGGTTGCTCAAGGTAACTTAGTGGTGAGCGGCTTCAGTGCTGAAGGCGCTGACGGTTCTAAAATCGTAGGTAACAATCCAACCGTTGGTCTTATCTCTAGTGGTGCGACAGTAGAGCGAGAAATTCCAAACCCATTTGGTCGTGGTGATTACATCACGTTCAACTTGCTTGAGTCAGACTTCACAACGGCTCAACGTATGGCGGATGCTGTAAACAACTTCCTTGGCCCACAAATGGCGAGCGCTGTTGACGCGACATCAGTGCGCGTGCGTGCTCCTCGTGACGTCAGCCAGCGTGTTGCGTTCTTATCGGCAATTGAAAACCTAGAGTTTGACCCAGCAGATGGTGCAGCCAAAATCATCGTTAACTCTCGCACGGGCACCATCGTAGTTGGTAAGCATGTGCGTCTTAAACCAGCAGCAGTAACGCACGGCGGCATGACGGTTGCGATCAAAGAAAACCTGAATGTTAGCCAACCTAACGGCTTTTCTGGTGGGCAAACCGTAGTCGTACCAGACTCGGATATCGAAGTCAGCGAAGAGCAAGGCAAAATGTTTAAGTTCGAACCAGGCTTAACGTTGGATGATTTGGTCCGTGCCGTGAACCAAGTCGGGGCTGCGCCTTCGGACTTGATGGCAATTTTACAAGCATTGAAGCAAGCTGGTGCCATTGAAGGCCAGTTGATCATCATTTAATGGTTAGGAGGTAGGTATAATGAACAATCCTAACGACATTGGTTTTATCCATGACATCAGTTCTCTGGATACTCTGCGTCAAAAAGCAGTGAAAGAGGGAAAAGATGGCGAGCAAGAAGCATTGCATGCGGCTGCTCGTCAGTTCGAATCGATCTTCACCTCCATGATGTTGAAATCCATGCGTGAAGCCAATGAGGGCTTTGAGTCCAACATGATGAACAGCCAAAACGAGAAGTTCTACCGACAAATGTTGGATGAACAGATGGCGAGTGAATTGAGTTCGTCTGGTTCAATGGGACTGGCCGATATGATTGTTAAGCAATTAACGGCTGGGCAAGGGAACGACAAAAAAGAAACGGCTATGCGTGATGCGGCAAACAATGCTGCGGAATATCGTCGTGTTGACCCGAAAAAAGCGCGCGAGATTGAACAGCGCTTGATTGAATCTGGTCAACTATCTCGACCAAGCAATGAACCCACTCGATTCGATTCACCAGAATCCTTTGTTAACTCGATGAAGCCATACGCGGAGAAAGCTGCGAAAGCCCTAGGAGTCGAGCCATCTCTGCTACTTGCGCAAGCCGCTTTGGAAACGGGGTGGGGGCAAAAGGTCGTGAAGAACGCGCGTGGCAGCAGCAACAACTTATTTAATATCAAAGCAGATCGAAGCTGGCAGGGTGACAAAGTGACGACTCAAACTTTAGAGTTCCACGATAACACGCCAGTGAAAGAGACGGCAGCGTTTCGCTCATACTCAAGTTACGAAGACAGCTTTAATGACTTTGTACGATTTTTGAATGACAACCCACGTTACGAGACAGCATTGCAGCAACGCGGGAATTCAGAGTCGTTTATTCGCGGTATCCACAGTGCGGGTTACGCGACCGATCCGAACTACGCAGATAAAGTCCTGCAGGTGAAGGATAAAATCGAAAGTATGTAATGTCTCTGCGCCAATTTATGACGTTCTCGAAGGCTTGCCATAGTGCAAGCCTTCACTTTATCTGAATATCTACGCCTTTCTATCACTTGGCACATCTTTTGCTTTTAACGTGTCTAGGTGATCGGTTTTGCCGATTTATATTTCGTTTTTGGGGGCATGTATGGCGTCAGATCTTCTGAATGTAGGTACTCAAAGTGTGCTTACTGCTCAGAGACAATTAAACACCACTGGTCATAACATTTCTAATGTTAATACAGAGGGTTATAGCCGTCAGTCTGTTATCCAAGGCACGAATGATCCGCGCATGTTCGGTGGTTCTACCTACGGCATGGGTGTGCATGTGGAAAATGTTCGCCGCTCGTGGGATCAGTTTGCCGTGAATGAACTGAACCTGTCGTCGACCAACAATGCCAACAAAACGGATACCCAAGATAATCTTGATATGCTTTCTAGCATGTTGAGCTCTGTGGCATCGAAGAAAATTCCCGAGAACCTGAATGAGTGGTTCGATGCGGTAAAAACCATGGCAGATACCCCGAACGATTTAGGGGCACGAAAAGTGGTATTGGAAAAGGCGAAAATCTTCTCTGATACATTAAATGATTTCCACGAAACCGTGCGACTGCAATCTGATGTCACCAATAAAAAATTGGATATGGGCATTGAGCGCGTTAATCAACTTGCGTTGGAAATTCGCGATATTCATCGACTGATGATGCGCACCCCCGGCCCACATAATGACCTGATGGATCAGCATGAAAAGCTGGTTACTGAGCTGTCAGAGTACACCAAAGTTACCGTAACCCCACGCAAAAATGCGGAAGGGTTTAATGTTCATATCGGCAATGGACACACTCTTGTTTCTGGCACGGAAGCAAGCCAGCTCAAAATGATCGATGGCTATCCGGATGTTCATCAAAGACGATTAGCAATGGTGGAAGGGAATGGCATTAAAGCGATCAAGTCTGATGATATGGATGGCAAAATCGGCGCTTTACTTGAAATGCGCGACAAACACATCCCACAACTGCAAGATGAAATGGGCCGTTTAGCGACGGGCTTTTCCTACAAAATTAATCAGCTGCAATCTCAAGGTCTGGATCTCAACGGCAAGATAGGTAAAGACGTATTTACTGACGTGAACTCTGAGCTGGTGGCAAAATCTCGAGTTTTTGCTGCGCCTGACTCACAAGCTGATGTTGCGGTTTACATCGAGGACATTTCCGCGATCAAAGGTGGTGAATATTCGCTGCGTTATGATGGCGATCAATACAGCGTGACAACACCGAAAGGTGAGCAAATGTCGTTGAACATCGACCGTTCGGATTCGTCATTTGTTCTGGATGGTATGAAAGTGCAAATTGGTGAAGGCCTTGCCGCCGGTGAGCGCGTATTGCTCCGCCCAACGAGAAGTGGTGCAGCCATCATAAAGATGGAAACCAATGATGCAAAAGCTATTGCCGCACAAAGTTATGAAGCCTCAACCACTTTTGCACAAGGTAACGCCAAGTTTAAAATTCGTGAGGCGGGGGATGTTAAAGAGTTTGAGGTTACCGTACAACCAGCCGACGAGAAGCATGATAAGCCGTGGTTAAAGATCACGGATAACAAGGGTAATTTACTATCGGACAAATACTCATACCCGTTAGATAAAGATAACCCGATGATTGAAATCTCAGTGCCGAAAAGCCATCCGCTGTATAAAAACGGCGATGCAACCGTGTTTGAGTTGAGTGAAGGCGCACTGATGAATGATAAATTCACCGCAAACTTGGTGCCTTCTGAAGGTGGTAACGGCAACTTGAGAAAAATGCAGAAGATCCAAACAGACAAGATGATGGATGGAAAATCCAGTACCTTGATCGATGTTTATCATAACCTCAATACCGAAGTTGGACTGAAGTCTTCTACAGCAAACCGTTTAGCCTCCGTCGCTCGTTTAGAGCATGAAGCGGCGCAAGAGCGCGTTGCTTCTATTTCTGGTGTTAACCTCGATGAAGAAGCGGCCAACATGATGAAGTTTCAACAAGCGTACATGGCTTCATCACGTGTGATGCAAGCGGCGAATGATACCTTCAATACCATTTTACAACTGAGGTAAGGAGAAGAGATAAGTGCTAACCCGAATTTCTAGTTTCCATAACTATCAGTCCGTACAAAATGATCTGCGTCGTCAAGAGAATAAGGTTCACCACAACCAAGAGCAACTTGCTTCAGGGAAAAAGTTACTGAAACCTAGTGACGACCCCCTCGCTGCGCATTACATCCAAAACATTAGTCAGCAACAAGAGCAGCTACAACAATATCTTAGCTCTATAGTGTTGGTGCGTAATCGTCTAGAAAACCACGAAGTTAATATCGCCAATGCGGAGAATTTTGCCGACGAGTCGAAGCGCTTAACGATGGAGATGATTAACGGTGCCTTTTCTGCTGAAGACCGACAAGCAAAGAAGCGTGAGTTAGAAGAGATTGCGAACAATTTCCTTAACTTAGTGAACTCGCAAGATGAATCTGGTAACTACGTGTTTGCGGGTACTAAGCCAAAAAGCCAACCATTCTATCGCGATAAAGACGGTAGTGTTCAATACGCTGGGGACGATTATCAGCGCAAAATGAAAGTCTCCAGCATGCTTGAGATGCCAATGAACGATCCTGGCAGCAAGCTGTTTATGGAGATACCAAACCCATTTGGCGACTATCAGCCGAATTACGATCTACAAAACGGCTCTGAGCTGTTGCTAAACAAAGCCACTAACGTTGACGCGAAGGATGATGCGGCGTATCGCGTGACATTTGTCGATATGAATAACGGCAAATTTGGTTACCAATTAGAGCGTAACGGCAAAGTAGTGGATGCCGATGAGTTTTCTCCAGAGAAAGGGATTGAATACAAAGGCCTGAAAGTGCACGTAAAAGGCCAAATTACGCCTGGTGACAGCATTGAGATCGAAAAGCGGGCAGAGTTCAGCATTTTCGATACCTTCAAGGATGCAATGGCATGGTCAGACAAATCGGTTTCGGATACGTCGGCGACCGCCAAATTGCACCAAATGACAGAAGAATTCCACGCTGCTTTTATCCATTTGAATAAAGCGCGTACAGATGCCGGTGCTCGATTGAGTACGCTGGATATCCAAGAGCAAAATCATGAAGACTTTAATTTGTCTCTCGCAAAAGCGAAGAGCAACTTTGAGGACTTGGATTACTCTAAAGCCGTGATCGAGTTCAGTGAAAACTCGCGAGCGTTACAGGCATCGCAACAAGCATTCGGTAAGACCAAAGATCTAACGTTGTTTAACTACATCTAGTATGACACTCATACACATTGTCTGATTTTGATGCCTTATGTGCAAAGCCTTAAGCGCGATAAGTCGACGTAACCTGAGAGTCTGAGATGTCATGCGGCACGATTTTACCCAAAGCGGCAATGATGCGGGAGGCAAGTCGGGCGGCAACAGGGCAGCGTTCAATACCCTTGGGCTAAGATGAGGCTGACAAACCGGAAATAGCTTAATGATAAGGCTAACTT
>NZ_WXWS01000169.1:0-19520 GCF_009904715.1 Vibrio sp. V42_P2S4T144
TCGCATTTGTTTCATTAGTGCTGGCTTAGGCTCAATTATTGGAAGTCTTGCATGTTCCAGTTGCCAATATCTGCAGCTGGACCTTCTCCACCCTCTTGGCCATCTGCGCCTAGAGTGAAGATATCGATTGTACCGTTATCACCTGGGCTTAAGTATTGGTACTGGTTGCCCCAAGGGTCATTAGGAAGACGTTTGATGTAACCACCATTACGGTAGTTGCGTGGCTCTGGGTTAGATGGCTTGCTAACCAATGCTTCTAGACCTTGGTCCGTTGTTGGGTAAACGCTGTTATCCAACTTGTACATATCTAGGGCATTTTCCAGCGCTACGATATCCGTAATCGCTTTTTGTTGGTCAGCCTTCTCTTTGTTACCCAATAGGTTTGGAACAACAAAACTTGCCAAAATACCCAGGATAACCACAACAACCATCACTTCTAAAAGTGTAAAACCCTGTTGTTTACTACGCTTAAACTTCATTTTTTTCTCCGAAAGTTAGATTAAAGCCATGCCGTTAGTAGACACGTCTTAATTCGAAATTATCCGCTCATCAAGTTATTCATTTCTAGCATTGGCATCAAGGTCGCCATCACAATGAACAACACTAATCCAGCCATTAATGCAATCAGCGCAGGAGTAAACACACCCAGAGCAATATTGACTGTTGATTCAAAGTTTTGATCTTGGTTATCGGCTGCCCGCGTCAACATGCTCTCTAATTCACCACTTTGCTCACCACTGGCGATCATGTGTAGCATCATTGGTGGAAACAAGCGAGTTTGGTCCAACGCCTTACGCAAACTAGCGCCCTCTCGGACGTTATCCGCTGCAAGCAAGACTTGCTGCTTCACATAACGGTTAGACATAACATCTACCGCAACGCGCATACCCTCGAGAATTGGAATCGCACTGGAAGTACAGATCGAAAGTGTTCGTGCGAATCGTGCGGTATTCAAACCTCGAGAGATCTTACCTATTAGCGGTAAGCTCAAGATTTTTCTGTCCCAAGCTAAGCGAAAGTCTGGCTTTTGCAACGCCAGTTTGAGGCCATAGAAAAGCGCCACCAGCACAACGAAAATAATCAGCCCCCAATCTTGCACAAACTCACTGGCTGCCAGTAAAAATTGCGTCGATTGAGGTAACTCTTGGCCCATCTGAATGATGGGTTCAATGATTTTAGGAACCACTGTCGCCAATAAGAACGAAACGATGACAACCGCGAATACCACCAAAACTACAGGATAAATCATGGCTTGAAGCAATTTAGAACGCATCTTTTGGCGGTTTTCGACATAGTCTGCCAAACGCTCTAATACGGTATCGAGGTGACCTGATTTTTCGCCCGCCGCAACCATAGAGCGGTACAGTTCATCAAACACGTGTGGGTAATCGGCAAAACTGTCGGCAAGCGGATAACCCTCTGTTACTTTCGAGCGAACCGCAGCCAACATAGAACGAATCCTCGGCTTTTCAGCCTGCTCAGAGACCGCACGCAAACACTCTTCCAAAGGCATACCTGATTGGACTAGCGTAGACAATTGCCGTGTGATGAGTGCCAGCTCAGATGTTGAGACGCCGCGCTTAAAGCTGACTGAACCTGAAGACTTAGCCGATTTAGCTTTCGTCTCAACCACTTCAATCGGGATCATCCCTTGCTCTTTGAGTCGCTGGCGCACTTGTCGGGCGTTGTCCCCTTCTATCGTGCCTTTTTTATGCTTGCCTTTTGCATCTAGCGCTTTGTACTCAAATGCCGCCATTAGGTTTCCTTCGTCACTCGCATCACTTCTTCAAGTGACGTAATGCCACGACGCACTTTGCTTAAACCATCGCTGCGAATACTTGGCGTATGGGCGCGAACGGCTCTCTCAATTTCTTGCTCACCAGACTCTCGGTGAATCAACTCTTGTACTTGCTCATCAACCATAATGAGCTCGTGGATACCTGTTCGACCTCGGTAGCCTTTTTGGTTACACGCTTCACAGCCTTTTGCTCGGTGCAGTTCTAACGGTTCATGCGCTTCCATACCAAACAGTTTTTTCTGTTCCGCATCGGCTTCATACGGCTCTTTACAGCTTGGACAAAGCGTTCGAACTAAGCGCTGCGCTAGCACCCCTAATAACGAAGAAGAAATAAGGAATGGCTCAATACCCATATCACGTAGACGCGTAATCGCACCCACTGCGGTGTTGGTGTGGAGAGTCGACATTACCAAGTGACCCGTTAAGGACGCTTGCACTGCAATTTGTGCGGTTTCTAAGTCACGGATCTCACCGACCATCACCACATCCGGGTCCTGACGCAGAATGGCACGCAAGCCGCGCGCAAACGTCATGTCGACCTTTGGGTTCACCTGAGTTTGACCGATGCCATCAATATCAAATTCGATCGGGTCTTCAACCGTTAGAATGTTGCGTTCGTTGCTATTGATCTCTTGCAAGCCAGCGTACAAGGTGGTGGATTTACCAGAACCTGTCGGGCCCGTCACCAAGATGATACCGTGAGGGCGGCCAATCAAGTGACGGAAGTTGTCATGCACTGAAGGGGTCATGCCCAAACTATGTAAATCAAGACGAGTCGCGTTTTTATCCAACAGACGCATTACCACGCGCTCCCCATGAGAGGACGGCATCGTCGATACACGCACGTCCACCGCACGACCACCGATACGCAACGAAATACGGCCATCTTGAGGCACACGCTTTTCTGCGATATCTAGTTTAGCCATAACCTTCACACGAGAAACCAGCAAAGGCGCTAGCTTACGACTTGGGGTCAGAACTTCACGTAATACGCCATCGACACGGAAACGAATCGAAAGGGTTTTCTCGAACGTCTCAATATGAATATCCGACGCACCTTCTTTGATCGCTTCACCCAACATGGCGTTGATCAATTTGATGATTGGCGCATCGTCTTCCGATTCTAATAAGTCTTCATCATGCGGCAGTTCTTCAGCCAAAGAGAAGAAATCATCGCTATCAGCACCAATATCTTCCATCAACTGACGCGCTTCAGACGAGTCGCGTTGATATGCTTCAGTCAGCTTTTTATCAAAGGCTTCTTTATCGATAGGTTGCGGTACGAAGCTTTTCTTTAATACACGACGGACTTCAACCAGAGCCGCAGGGTTAAGCGGCTCGACATAGTAAAGAATAGGTGGACGCTCAGGATGCTCTGTCTCCAGCACCAGTTTAAAGCGGTTGGCAAAACTGAATGGCAGACGACGCATACTTGGCGCTGTGTCTAACATATCAACCATTAGTTGTTTTCCATTTGATCAATAAACGCTTGGATCTCTGTTGGGTGCTGACGCTCCTGGCCAAAGGCTGGCATAACCGGGATCTTCTCGTCAGCCATCAACTTCAAACCTTGATCCGCTTTGTAAAGCTGTTCTGCGCGAATAAAGTTGTATTTACGCTGCGTAATACCGTCGGCCGTCACACCATCGCGAATAATCGTCGGCTTGATGAACACCATCAAGTTACGTTTTTCTGTTTGCGTGCTAGTTGACTTGAACAGATGGCCAAGTACCGGAATGTCACCCAATAGCGGCACTTTAGACTCACTTTCAAGTGCGCGTTCATCGACCAAACCACCAAGAACCAACATCTGACCATCTTGGATCATGACAGAGGTGTTTAACTGTCGTTTAGCAAAGCGAACGTCAACCGCACCGTTTGCGCCTAATACGTTGGAAACTTCTTGTTCAATGTTTAACTGTACAGAGTCACCTTCGTTAATTTGTGGCACTACTTTGAGTTTGATACCGACTTCTTTACGGTCAACCGTTTGGAATGGGTTGTCGTTGTTTGAGCCAGCCGTAGAGCCCGTAATAACCGGAACCTCTTCACCCACAATAAATGATGCTTCACCATTATCCATTACAGTGATACTTGGAGAAGATAGAATGTTTGAGTTGGAGTCAGAAGCAACAGCACTAATTAGCGCTGTCCAGTCACCCATGACAATACTCATTGCCGCACCATTTACTCCGCTAAGTGCTGACGCTAGCGTAGAGTAGTCACCTGATTCAGTAACATCATATGGCGTTCGTTCGCCATTAGAGTTGGTATAGTATTCAGTTCGGGTTTGATCTTTTGCTTCTTCTAGCCCAACCATCACCTGACCAATCGGGGCTCCTGAGTTACCGTACTGAATTACAGCACCCGTTTCTAATGAACCCCACTGAACACCTAGGTTAATACCATCACCTTCAGACATTTCGACAATTAACGCTTCAATAAGAACCTGAGCACGACGAATATCGAGTTGAGAAATGACGTCTTGTAATGCCATCATAATATCTGGTGGCGCTGTTAAAACTAACGAGTTAGTTGCAGCGTGAGCAGCAATGACGACCTCACCACGCGATGCACCTGATGTTTTCTGACCGGCTTGTTTTTCAGCTTGCAGGTTATCGGAAACACCTTTCAATACATCCACCAAATCTTCAGCTTTCGCATTTTTCAGGTACACAACTCGGTTGTTACCTTTTGTCGCCATTTCAACATCAAGTTGACGAATCAAACGTTTCAAGCGGGCTCTTACTTTTGGATCACCAGAAATTAAAATCGCGTTAGTACGTTCATCGGCCACAATTTTAGGTTCAAGGAACTCTGGCGTGCTTTTCTGATTCGCACTTTTATTCAGTGCTTCAACAATGCGTACCATTTCAGCAGCAGATGCATTACGCAGCTCTACCAATTCAATTTCTTTATCACCGGCTTGGTCAACACGCTTGATGATCTCTGCTAAGCGATTCACTACTGCCGCACGACCTGTGATCAAGATAATATTCGCTGGATCATAATGAACCACGTTACCGGCACCGGCGTTATCAATCAGCTGACGAAGTAGAGGAGACAACTCTCGAACCGACACATTACGCACCGCGACAACTCGAGTGATAACACTATCGCCTTGCGCGCTGCCATCACCTAACACAGGGATTGCTGAGGTTTTTGAGTCTTTTGCTTTGATAACCTTAAGTACCCCATTGTCCATCTCTACGACTGCGTAACCGTATACTTCAAGGACATTAAGGAAAAAGCTGTAGTATTGCTCTTCGTTAAGAACGTCATAGCTGCGGACATCGATTTTACCGCGTACTGAAGGATCAACAATGATGGTCTTTTCGAGGTTACGACCCACTATGTTGATGAATTCTTGAATATCAGTGCCTTTAAAGCTCGCACTAAATTCGTTTGCCATTGCACCTGGTACGCAGAGTAAACTTCCTGCTAGTAGCCAAGCACTTTTGCTGAACCAATGTTTCACGTATGTCTCCCTGAACTTACGCCGGTTGCCTAAGTCTTACAATTGGATATAGATATCGTACTGTTGGCCGTCTCGCTCAACAGTTAAATTTAATTCTTGCGGATCGCTCATCACTTGCATCAGTTGTACTGAAGAAGACGGGTCACTTAAATCGATCCCGTTCAGTTGAACCGCAATATCGCCAGGTTGTAGTCCTACATCATTAAATAATGCGGCATCACGACCAGGTGACACTCGATAACCAACAATGTCTCCGTCTTTTTTGACGGGTGAAATGGTGATGTATTTAAAAACGCTTTGTGGATCTTTCGCAATTTCCTCGCGGATTTGCTCTAATTTCTCTCCAACGTCAGACGTCGCTGCTTCTGCTCGCTGAGCTTGCGCCCTGGCTACCTGCGGCGATTCAGATAGCTTCTTATATTCTATACCTTCCATCATTAAGGTCTCGTCTCGACCTTGGTTATCAATGATGACGCGATCCACCAATACCGCTTTTAGTGTCGCACGTGTCCCTTCGATTTCTTCACCCAAACCGTACGTAGCTTGCTTACCTCGGTTAGCAATAACAGCAAGGCTGGTGTTGGCATCACTACTTGCAACCGCACCGACCAGCGTAAGGTTAAGGCGCGTCTTAGGGGCGTCTTTAACAATAGGCTGTTCTACAACCGCCGCTTTTTGCTCAGTGTATTTACCGAATAGGTTGGCATTCTGAAGGGCATTAAAATCTATCGCGTCGCCTTTATTGCTCGCAGCAACGCTACTCGCCGATGGACGCCATTGCGGCACTTCCGACGATTGAGGTATGGCTAACCACACAATTTTGCCAAGTATCCATCCGGTTATCGCAATAAACAGACAGGTAAGCAACAAGCTAAGTTTGGCTTGAATGGTATAATGATTGGACTTGATCTGAGCCAGTAGCGGTCTGCTTGATAATCCTGCACTTAGCTCTAAACGTTTCACTGAATGGATTCCTTTATTCTAACGTCCGTCATTTAAGCTATAACGATAGCTATCGACTTTAAATTGCTAAATTTGCAATAAAATTATTACTCAACAAAGAGCAGTGAACTATATCACAAGTTGTCTTTCATACCTTTTTCTTATGCAGTTTTTGCCAACTCCCTTGAAAAAAATACGCCTTGACTCCATCTGTAGGTGAATAATCCATCACTCATTGCCGTATTCGGGCAGTGATTAGATAGCGTAGTGTTCTATGAGTTCCCTAAATGAAGCCGTTAGGCTAGATAAATGGCTATGGGCCGCAAGATTTTACAAAACCCGCTCCATCGCACGTAACATGGTCGATGGCGGTAAAGTCCACTATAATGGCCAACGAAGCAAGCCGAGTAAAATCGTTGAAGTGGGCGCTGAAGTCAGACTTCGTCAAGGCAACGAAGAAAAAATCGTGATCATCGAACAAATCTCAGATCAACGCCGAGGCGCTCCCATCGCACAAACCTTATATCGCGAAACCAATGAGAGTATCGCGAAACGTGAGGAACACGCGACTCAACGTAAGCTTAATGCCCACAACCCAAGTCCGGAACGCCGCCCAGATAAAAAGCAGCGCAGAGACATCATTAAGTTCAAACACCAATAAAAGCCGGAATTACCAACGAGGAAAGCACTCCATGGCAAATAATGTTTTAAACCGCTACCTATTCGAAGATCTTTCAGTACGTGGCGAGTTGGTACAATTGGATGAAGCGTACCAACGTGTTATCTCCAGCAAGGAATATCCGGCAGCAATAGAGAAACTGCTGGGTGAGCTACTCGTTTCAACTACTCTTTTAACTGCCACTCTTAAGTTCGAAGGTTCGATCACCATCCAGCTACAAGGCGACGGTCCTGTGTCTCTTGCCGTTATCAACGGTGACCATAACCAACGTGTTCGTGGCGTAGCTCGCTGGGAAGGCGATGTTGCCGATGACGCAAACATTCACGATCTAATGGGTAAGGGCTACCTTGTGATCACCATCGAACCGAAAAACGGCGAGCGTTACCAAGGCGTCGTTGGATTAGAAGGTGACACTTTAGCAGAAGTGCTAGAAGGCTACTTTGCAAACTCAGAGCAGTTAAAAACGCGCCTATGGATCCGCACTGGTGAGCATGAGGGCAAAGCACACGCAGCAGGTATGTTGATTCAAGTGATCCCTGACGGCACTGGCTCTCCAGATGATTTCGAACATCTAGAGCAGCTCACTGACACAGTAAAAGATGAAGAATTGTTTGGTTTAGAAGCGAACGAGTTATTGTATCGACTATATAACCAAGACAAAGTACGTCTGTACGAGCCGCAACCTGTCGAGTTCCATTGTGGCTGTTCACGTGAGCGTAGCGGTGCCGCAATCATCACCGTTGAGAAAGCTGAAATTTATGACATTTTGGCAGAAGTTGGATCAGTTTCTTTACATTGTGATTACTGTGGCACAACTTATACGTTCGACGAATCTGAAGTCACTGAACTGTATGCACAAGCTTCTACAGACAAGAAAACCCTGCATTAATTTACATAGCTTATCAAGCACGTAATTTACCCTACAAAAGGCCAGCTTAATGCTGGCCTTTTTGTGATCAACCCCTCGTAATAACTAGCCTCAAGCGTAATAAAACAACTGCTTAATTTTAAACAATTAATAATGATTTTGCCCTAGCGCAAAGGATTGCGTGCACGATAGACTATTCCCACCAATATGTGACGGGTTACCTAAAACCTTATTGAAATCATGGGTAAATTTTGAGCTATCTCCCTGTTTTCTCCCCGCCCCGTTGCTAGCATGGTGAGCAGATTAAAATTAAAACATTCTTACAAAATCCCTACAAAATCCTTATAAGGAGCACCTATGACCGTTATGGAACATACTAAGGCTGCAACACTTGATCTAACCAAGCACGGACTGCATAACGTAAAAGAGGTTATTCGCAACCCAAGCTACGAAATGTTGTTTGAGGAAGAAACGCGTGAAGACCTAACCGGTTATGAGCGCGGCGTGGTTACTGAACTAGGTGCGGTTGCCGTTGACACTGGCATCTTTACTGGTCGCTCACCAAAAGATAAATACATCGTCAAAGACGCTACGACAGAAGAACATATGTGGTGGACGTCTGATCAAGTGAAAAATGATAACAAGCCAATCACTCCTGAAGTGTGGGACGAGCTAAAAGAACTGGTCACAAACCAGCTTTCTAACAAACGCTTGTTTGTTGTTGACGGTTACTGTGGTGCAAACCCAGATACACGTTTGAGCATTCGTGTTATCACAGAAGTCGCATGGCAAGCGCACTTCGTTAAAAACATGTTTATTCGCCCGACGGAAGAAGAGTTAGCGACATTTGAACCAGACTTCGTAGTAATGAATGGCGCAAAATGCACTAATCCAAAATGGGAAGAGCAAGGCCTGAACTCAGAAAACTTCACCGTATTTAACCTAACTGAGCGCATGCAACTTATCGGTGGTACTTGGTACGGTGGTGAAATGAAGAAAGGTATGTTCGCGATGATGAACTACTTCCTTCCACTAAAAGACATCGCATCAATGCACTGTAGCGCTAACATGGGCAAAGATGGCGATGTAGCGGTATTCTTCGGTCTATCTGGTACGGGTAAAACGACCCTGTCGACTGATCCTAAACGTGCGCTAATTGGTGATGATGAGCACGGCTGGGATGATGACGGTGTCTTCAACTTCGAAGGTGGTTGTTACGCAAAAACCATCAAACTTTCTAAAGAAGCGGAGCCGGACATCTACAACGCAATTCGTCGTGATGCACTGCTAGAAAACGTAACAGTACGTGGCGATGGCTCTATCGACTTTGATGATGGTTCGAAAACAGAAAACACACGTGTTTCTTACCCTATCTACCATATCGATAATATCGTTAAGCCAGTATCAAAAGGCGGTCACGCGAATAAAGTGATCTTCCTATCAGCCGATGCATTTGGCGTACTGCCTCCAGTATCTAAATTGACACCCGAGCAAACTAAGTACCACTTCCTGTCTGGCTTTACCGCCAAACTAGCGGGAACAGAGCGCGGTATTACTGAGCCAACACCAACTTTCTCTGCTTGTTTCGGCGCGGCGTTCCTAACGCTTCACCCAACTAAATACGCAGAAGTACTGGTTAAACGCATGGAAGCAGCAGGCGCTGAGGCTTACCTAGTGAATACTGGTTGGAACGGCACTGGCAAACGTATCTCTATTCAAGATACACGCGGAATTATTGATGCCATTCTTGATGGTTCGATTGAAGAAGCACCAACTAAGCACATTCCAATCTTCAACCTTGAAGTACCAACGTCACTACCAGGTGTGGATCCTAGCATTCTAGACCCTCGCGACACGTACGTTGACCCACTTCAGTGGGAAAGCAAAGCGAAAGATTTAGCAGCGCGCTTTATCAATAACTTTGATAAGTACACAGACAACGCTGAAGGTAAATCCCTGGTTGCGGCTGGTCCTCAGATTGATTAAATCGAGTAACAGCGACGTCGCGTAAACGCAGTGAAAAGTTGGCATTAACTTATCACCTTTACGTAGGCCAAGTTACAAAAATTGCTTCAAGCCCCTCTTTTGAGGGGCTTTTTATTGAATACCACAGAATATTGATACAAGCTAAAGCCTATCTAGTTTTATTTCATAACACACGTAGGTTCTAGCAAAGATGAAAACAGCGCGTCGAGTTCTACTTCTGTTACTGGTTATCTTAGTTGCCATTCCAGCCGCTACGATTGCGCTGCTAACAACATCTTACGCGGACGCAACCTGGCGCTTGCTGTCAAACACCTTTTCTCTTCCCTTCCGGGCCGGAAGCGTGCGTTATGGCTTTCCCTATCACCTAACTTTACAACGCGTGAACACCAGCGGAGACGATGCGTCTTACATCGAGCAAGTCGATTTATGGATGAATCCCGATGTTTATCGCGATGGTAAATGGATCGTTGATAGTTTATTGATTGATGGTATGAGCTTGCAGTATGGCACACCAAAGCTCCCACCTTTAGACAACGTTTTATTCCATCAAATCGCGCTCAAAAATATTGATTACGCCGACGAGCAGTTCTCTGCCAATGGCATTGACCTTCAAATTCAATCACCACAATGGAATGGTCATTTAATACCATATGGCGAAGTTCAACTTGCAGCTGACCAACTCTATTGGAATGGCGAAGCCTTTAATCAAGTCTTAGTCGATATAGACTACAAACCGCAAGACAGTACGCTTTATGGCACCTCTTTTAACTGGCGTAACAGTCAAATATCTGGGCAAGGGGAGCAGTATCCTCAAGGCTGGTCTTTAGTAAATGTGACCATCAACAAGCTGAAACTGAGTAATACGCAGCGCCAATCACTGATTGCAAAACCTTGGCACGATCTACCATTTAGCATTAATCATATTAATAGCTTAGATTTGCTTAACGCCGATATTGAATGGGGCGACTGGCACTGGCAGAACTTGGATCTTTCTGTGGAAAACGCCACGCTGCCACTGTCTCTCTGGAAGACAAAAGCTCAAGTGTCATTGCAGGCGGATAGCGTTCGATTCCAGCAGCAAACCGCAATAGAGCCACGTTTGAGTGCCGCTATCGAGCCAGGAGTAATCCAGCTCAACGAGCTCAGCTTAGATTGGCAGCAAGGTCGAGTGCAAGTTTCTGGATTGTTCACGCCAACACAATGGAAGCTCAAAGAAGCCTCTATTCAAGGCCTCAAGTGGGCAACACAGCCAGAAGACAACCTAAATTGGTGGCACGCCGCCACCAGCGAGTTAGAGCATGTTGCAATCGAACGACTCGACATTGAGCGCAGCCAAATTATCCAGCTATCTCACGAACCTTATTGGCAACTTTCCGGTTTAAATATCGAAGGGCAACAGCTTGATATTAAACAGTCGGCTCAACGTTGGGGCCTTTGGCAAGGCGAATTGGAAGTCAGCGTTGTCAACGCCAGCTGTGACCAAATACTCACGTCTCACGCAGCACTTGCCATGCAAAGCAAAGATGGCTTTTGGCAATTGACTCGCCTTTTTGCGCCACTCGAGCAAGGCTACGTAGAAGGCATCGGACAAATAGATTTGAGTACCCCGAGCCAACCTTGGGCGCTCAACGTCAATGCTGATGGTATTCCCTTATCGCTCTTCCACGATTATTTTTTACCCGACACACTGGCTATTGATGGTTTTTCCGATCTCAGCCTCGATCTACAAGGGTTATCAGGTGATCGCAACATGCTGGCCTACAGCTTATCGGGTGAAGTGGAAGCCAATCTCCGAGATACCCGCTTGAAGTCCCAAGCGGATCATTCGCTCAAAGCCATTACCTTAAGTCCACTGCGTTTAAGCGCGCAACGAGGGGAAGTTGCCATAAAGCCGGTCACCATCTCAGGAAAAGCCATAAGTGGTAAGGTTTGGGGTACATTTGATATGGCCAACAACCCGCTAAGTGGCATTACTTATCAATTGGAAGAGTCGTGCGGAAACATTGAAGGCGATCTACTAAGTGGCGAAACCCACCGTAATGAGTGCGTGAACGCATCAAAACTGGCCGAGCCTACTGATATTGAGACTCCACAGAAAAATGAACCTTCCATCGAGAAGCCAATCGTGATTGATAACATCAATTTGGAGACTCAAGAGGAAGAGCTTTACGAAGAAGTTATCGAAGAAGATGAAGTACCCGACACGAATTCCGCAGCAGAACAAACCCTCTCACCGACAGAGCAAGAAGGTGAAACAGATAAGCGCCCAGCAGATCAGTCGGCGCTTACCCCATCAGCAACTGAGTAACTGCGAGTAGTTCGGTATCAACATATAGGTACCGACAAAATCAACAGCTGGCGTGTCACCACTATAAATCACTACGTGAATAACGATGCGTGCTTTGCGTCCCGACTCCAATCGGTCTAGGTCACCACTGATCCCATCCAACGAAGTACTCGCCACGGGGTTTTGTTCGACTGGTTGACGATAGCGAATCGAGCTGTCGGCCAACACAATATCACCGTGCAGCCCACGCTCTTTAAGCAGCAGCCACGTCATCCCCCACCCTGTCAGGGTTGCTAAGGTAAAAGCTGACCCAGCGAACATGGTGTTATGCGGATTAAGGTTAGGATTAAGCTGCGCACAGCATTCAAACTGGTAACCCGTGTACTGGTTAATCTTGATCCCCATTTTGTCGCTAATTGGGATTTGTTGCTCCCAGCGCTGTTGAAGCTCAGTACACCATTCAGGGCGACGTAACACATTGGCCATCGGATCCAGTTGCTTCACCATTTGCTGATGGCGCACAGGGCCACGCTCATCGGTCAGCTCACCTCGACGCTCAAAGCCATTTTTTTCATAAAAGGCGATGGCATCTTCACGGGCATTACACACCAAGCGTTTCGCTCCTTCCTGGCGTGCTAACGACTCTAGTGCAACCAAAACCAGCGAACCCATCCCTTTGCTACGGCGATTATTTTTAACCGCCATATAGCGGATCTGGCCATCATTGTCCGGCGTAATGTATAAACGGCCAATCGCCATAGGACGACCTCGACCATCAACAATCATGCGGTGATGACTCATTTCGTCGTATTCATCGCGCTCTGAGCCGATCGGCATACGCCATGGCTCACGAAGCAGTTGCCAGCGAAACTGATAATACTTGTTTATCTGATTATCGGTTTTGGGAGTAATGAGTTTGAACATATCAATCCTTTGAAAGCACAACACTAATCAGTGTCGGAAAAATTACTCCAAGCCAATTCCATGAGCTTGGAGTTAAAGCTTAGACTATGGCGCCTGTGTTACCAGATTAGACCTGCAACCAAAACGTCACAGGACCGTCATTCACCAAGGACACTTTCATATCGGCAGCGAAGCGGCCACGCTGTGTGGGTAAGACTTCTTCACACAAGTCAGAAAAGTAATCATACAAGCGCTCTGCATCAACAGGATGCGCACCGCGAGAAAAGCCAGCTCGCGTGCCTTTTTTTGTATCCGCAGGCAGCGTAAATTGAGAAACCACCAGCACTTTACCTTCCACCTGTTTAACGTTCAGGTTCATCTTACCTTCGTCATCTTCGAACACACGGTAGGTTGTAACACGCTCCATTAAACGCTTTGCTTTAGCTTCATCGTCGTCCTTCTCTACGCCCAATAAGACCAGCAGACCACGATCAATTTCTCCTACGACTTCACCATCCACGCGGACGGCTGCTTCACTGACTCGTTGAATTAGCGCTATCACTACTCTCGCTTCCTTCATCTGTTAACTGAGATTCAGCGGTCGAGTGTATCATGTCTAAATCTTCACTCCAGTGCTCTCGCTCACCAAGCGCAGCCGTAACTTCCGCCCCCAATAACACGATCATCCAGCATAAATACACCCAAACAAATAAGATAGGAATCGCCGCTAACGCGCCGTAGATGAGCTGATAAGACGGAAACTGAGTGATGTAAAGCGCAAAGCCTTTTTTACTCAACTCGAACAGTATCGCGGCGACTGCTGCCCCCATGGCACCATGAGCGAGGTGTACTTTTTTATTCGGCACTAGAATATACAAGCCAAGAAAAGCAAAAAAGGACAGCAACAACGGTAGCCAACGCAGAAATAAATTAAACGCACCAGATAATGTCTCGTTCTCTAAAATTTGCAGCGAAGTCACGTACGACGTCGCCGCAATACTCGCACCGACCATGATCGGCCCTAACGTGAGTACCATCCAATACATAGAGAATGAAAAGACTAAACGGCGCTTGTCTTTAACTCGCCAAATGTAGTTTAAGTTCTTATCAATGTTGGAAATCAGCATGACCGCTGCGATGAATAAAAACCCACCGCCAACCGCGCTCATTTTGCCCGTATTCGCCACAAATTCCTGTAATGCCGTATGTACAGCTTCTCCAGAAGCTGGCACAAAATTCTCAATAATGTAGCCTTGCAGCACCTCACCAACGTTCGCAAAAACGGGAAATTTCGACAATATTGATAACAATACCGTCAGCATTGGCACGATGGATAACAAGGTAATGTAGGCAAGATAGCCCGCGTTCACATTCACACGGTCATGCGTTAATCGCTTAAGAAGATACTTAAAAAACGCGACGCAACTTGGCAGTAGATTGATTAATCTCGCCTTGTAACTCTCTGATAACTGGTTCATAGTTCATCCCATAATTAGCGCCGAGGACATAAGAATGCCTTATTTATTAGCAATTGTACTATCAATTTTCACTTTAACAGGGTGTCAATCTGCTTAT
Source organism: Vibrio sp. V42_P2S4T144 (assembly GCF_009904715.1). Taxonomy (NCBI): domain Bacteria; kingdom Pseudomonadati; phylum Pseudomonadota; class Gammaproteobacteria; order Vibrionales; family Vibrionaceae; genus Vibrio; species Vibrio sp. V42_P2S4T144. The sequence continues at coordinate 14,517 of NZ_WXWS01000169.1, forward strand.
TACTCAGCAATGGAGCAGGTTGGGTATCATAAACGAGATATTATGGTCGACCGCGTCGAAGATGCCAAAGAATCTCAACAAGATGCACAAGAAGAATTCACCAGTGCACTTGAAGCCTTGTCTGCGATCACCAACTTTGATGGTGGTGAGCTAGAAAATGTCTACAACAACATCAATGACAAATACGAAGATAGCGAAAAAGCGGCTCAAGACGTACGTGACCGTATTGCTGCGATTGAAGACGTATCCGGCGCACTGTTTGATGAGTGGCAAGATGAGCTAGAGCTGTACTCGAGTACGAAACTGCGTCGTTCAAGCGAGCAAAAACTACGTGAAACCAAAGCCTCGTACAAAACCATGCTTAGCGCTATGAAGCGTGCAGAGAAAAAGATGACACCGGTACTGGATACGCTACGTGACAACACGTTGTACTTAAAACACAACCTTAACGCCAGTGCGATTGGTTCTTTGCAAGGTGAGTTCTCTAGCTTAGAGAAAGACATTCAGTTTGCGATCAAACAAATGAACGAAGCGATTGCAGAGTCCGATAAATTCCTACAAAAGCTCAATCAAAAGTAAATGATTTAGACCTCCTCCAAGTGAGGAGGTTTTAGTCGGCGACCTCACCGAGTAAACCGATGACTCTTCGAACAAAGCCTACCCTCTCTGGTACAGTTCCCCATGGCACTTCTACCACTTCATAACCCAACTCAGTATAGACACTCACTAACGACTGATGAATCTCCAATGCTTCTTCAAAGCTGTGCGGACGCACTTCATCTTGTACGTAAATGGATGCTTCAGGTCGACAAGTAAACACCTGACTATGGTACCCAGCGCTTTCGGTTAAGAAAGCTTGGTCAACCTTACAGCCGCCCACTTGTAGGTATGCAATGATGTCGGGGATGGCGCGATCAACAAACGCAACATCATGACAACGCGCATCACTCTTTTGTTTGTCCATCAACCCAAGGCATAACTTGGCAAACTCAGGTAAATTCGTCCACGGCAAAATACCATTTTCTAACTGGCTTTGCTGCTCAATCAAGTCGCGAGACCCTTCAGGAAACGTGGCATAACCACACGCGTCTAGCGCATTCAGCAGTGTTGTTTTTCCCGCACCAGGCCCACCGGTGATAATAATCGGGTTCATATTCAACTCCAGAAAACAAAAAGCCCCGAGCATAACTCGAGGCTTCTTCTTAATTGAATCGCTTAACGAAAATTATTTCGCGCCACGAGAAGCACGCTTACGGTCGCTTTCCGTTAGGAACTTCTTACGGATACGGATGCTTTCAGGCGTTACTTCTACTAGCTCGTCGTCATCGATGAATTCTAGTGCTTGCTCAAGAGTCATCTTGATAGGCGGAGTAAGAACCTGTGCGTCATCGGTACCAGATGCACGAACGTTGGTTAGCTGCTTACCTTTCAGTGCGTTTACCGTTAGGTCGTTGTCACGGCTGTGAATACCGATAACCATACCTTCGTAAACTTCAACACCGTGACCGATAAATAGACGACCACGCTCTTGAAGGTTGAACAGTGCGTTAGTTAGCGCTTTACCCATCGCGTTCGCGATTAGTACACCGTTTACACGTTGACCGATGTTACCGCCTTTGTGAGGGCCGTAGTGATCAAACGTATGGTAAAGAAGACCTGAACCTGAAGTCAGTGTCATGAATTCCGTTTGGAAACCGATCAGACCACGTGATGGCATAACGAAGTCCATACGCACACGACCTTTACCGTCTGGAGACATGTCTTTCAGCTCACCTTTACGTAGGCCGATGTTCTCCATGATGCCGCCTTGGTGCTCTTCCATTACGTCGATCGTTACAGTCTCGAACGGTTCCATCAACTGACCATCTTCTTCTTTGATGATTACTTCTGGACGAGATACTGCTAGCTCAAAGCCTTCACGACGCATGTTTTCGATCAGGATAGAAAGGTGAAGTTCACCACGACCTGATACGCGGAATTTATCTGGATCGTCTGTTTGCTCAACGCGTAGCGCAACGTTGTGTACCAATTCCTTCTCAAGACGCTCAAGGATGTTACGTGACGTTACGAACTTACCTTCTTTACCCGCGAATGGAGACGTGTTTACTTGGAACGTCATTGTTACTGTTGGTTCATCAACAGACAATGGTGGTAATGCTTCTACTGCGTTTTGTGCACAGATAGTGTCAGAAATTTTCAGCTCGCCAAGACCAGTGATTGCGATGATATCACCCGCGTTAGCTTGTTCCACTTCGTGACGCTCTAGGCCAAGGTAGCCCATTACTGTACCCACTTTACCGTTGCGAGTTTTACCGTCAGCACCAATAATGGTTACCTGTTGGTTTGGTTTAACGCTACCACGAGTTACGCGAGCCACGCCGATAACACCAACGTAAGAGCTGTAGTCTAGCTGAGAAACTTGCATCTGTAGTGGACCATCAAGGTCAACATTTGGCGCGTCAACAACATCAACGATAGTTTGGAATAGTGGTTCCATGTTCTCGCCAGTTTCGCCTTCTTCTAGAGAAGCCCAGCCGTTAAGTGCTGATGCGTAAACTACTTTAAAGTCTAGCTGGTCATCAGTTGCACCTAGGTTGTCGAATAGATCGAACACTTGGTCCATAACCCAATCAGGACGTGCACCAGGACGGTCAATCTTGTTGATTACAACGATTGGTTTTAGACCGTGAGCAAACGCTTTTTGTGTTACGAAACGCGTTTGAGGCATTGGACCATCGACTGCGTCAACGATAAGTAGTACTGAGTCTACCATCGACATGATACGCTCAACTTCACCACCGAAGTCCGCGTGTCCCGGAGTATCTACGATGTTGATACGGTAATCGTTCCAGTCGATTGCTGTGTTTTTAGCAAGAATGGTAATACCGCGCTCTTTCTCGATGTCGTTCGAGTCCATGACTCGCTCTTCAGCTTCACCGCGAGACTCAAGCGTGCCTGATTGTTGTAGCAGCTTGTCAACCAACGTGGTTTTACCGTGGTCAACGTGCGCGATGATCGCGATATTTCTTAATTTATCAATCTGTGGAGTAGCCATGGATATTGATTCACTTAGATAGATGAAATGCCCCCACGCTGAGAACGGGTGCTCTCTGGCGACATTTGCTGATTAAAAAAACGGCCATAATGTACCAGATTTTAGCAAAAAGCCTAGAAATATGTGATCTACTCCCGAGCATTTCTGCGATTTTTACGCTTAATGCCCATTTTCTTCCTCAGAACGAATTGATTAAACGCAACTTTATTCTAATCGATGCATAATTCAAATTGACTCTTGCTCAAAAACTGGGCTGAATACGCAATGTACCTGTCACATTATGGTGCAACAATGATTTTTGGCACCATAATAGTGCAAGCAAAGATCATTTTGGTGCAAGCAAGTGCACCAAACTAGCATTCAAAAACACAATTGCTTGAAATTAATGGAATATTTTTTTTGGCACGGTTTTGGCTTTAGTTAAAACAGCATCGATTAATGAAAAGTCAAATTGATTAATCAATGCCAGGTTTCATGAATAATTCATAAATCGAGCTTTTACCGCTTATTAACACTGGAGGTTATCCAAGATGTCAGTAGAAAACGTTCTATCGCTGATCCAAGAAAACGAAGTTAAGTTTGTTGACCTACGCTTCACTGATACAAAAGGTAAAGAGCAGCACATTTCGATCCCTGCTCACCAAATCGACGCAGACTTCTTCGAAGAAGGTAAAATGTTCGATGGTTCATCAGTTGCTGGCTGGAAAGGTATCAACGAATCAGACATGGTAATGATGCCTGACGCATCTTCTGCTGTGCTTGACCCATTCACGGAAGACGCAACACTAAATATCCGTTGTGACATCTTAGAGCCTGCAACAATGCAAGGCTATGACCGTGACCCACGCTCTATCGCAAAACGCGCTGAAGACTTCATGCGTTCTACAGGTGTTGCAGATACTGTACTTATCGGTCCTGAGCCAGAATTTTTCCTATTTGATGACGTGAAGTTCTCGACGGACATGTCAGGCTCTTTCTTCAAGATCGACGACGTAGAAGCGGCATGGAACACAGGTTCTGACTACGAAGAAGGTAACAAAGGTCACCGTCCAGGCGTTAAAGGTGGTTACTTCCCAGTAGCTCCAGTAGATTCATCTCAAGACATCCGTTCTGCTATGTGTCTAGTAATGGAAGAAATGGGTCTTGTTGTTGAAGCGCACCACCACGAAGTGGCAACGGCGGGTCAAAACGAAATCGCAACTCGTTTCAACACGCTAACAACCAAAGCTGACGAAATCCAAATCTACAAGTACGTTGTACACAACGTTGCTCACGCGTTTGGTAAAACAGCGACGTTTATGCCTAAACCACTTGTTGGCGACAACGGCAGCGGTATGCACGTTCACCAGTCTCTAGCAAAAGATGGCGTAAACCTATTTGCTGGTGACAAGTACGGCGGTCTATCTGAAATGGCGCTTTACTACATCGGTGGTATCATCAAACACGCTCGTGCAATCAACGCATTCGCTAACCCATCAACAAACTCGTACAAACGTCTTGTACCAGGCTTCGAAGCACCAGTAATGCTAGCTTACTCAGCGCGTAACCGCTCTGCTTCAATCCGTATCCCAGTGGTACCAAGCCCGAAAGCACGTCGTATCGAAGTTCGTTTCGGTGACCCAGCGGCGAACCCATACCTATGTTTCGCAGCAATGCTTATGGCTGGTCTTGACGGTATCAAGAATAAGATCCACCCAGGCGAAGCGATGGATAAAGACCTTTACGATCTTCCAGCTGAAGAAGCAGCAGAAATCCCAACTGTTGCATACTCACTAAAAGACGCGCTAGCAGAGCTAGATGCTGATCGTGAGTTCTTAACAGCGGGCGGCGTATTCTCTGACGACTTCATCGATTCATACATCGACCTTAAGTCTCAGGACGTAGAGCGTGTAAACATGACAACTCACCCTGTTGAGTTCGAACTTTACTACTCTGTGTAAGGTCGACAC
>NZ_WXWS01000556.1:0-18879 GCF_009904715.1 Vibrio sp. V42_P2S4T144
GTGATTACGCAACGTTATGAAAAGGCGACTTATGAAGTTTCTCCACACGATGATCCGTGTAGCTGACCTAGACAAATCTATCGAATTTTATACAAAAGTTCTGGGAATGAGTGTTTTGGATCGTTTTGAAAACCAAGAATACCGTTACTCACTGGTGTTTGTTGGTAACCCTGATCAACCAGATGGCGCGACCATCGAGCTAACTTATAACTGGGATACCGACAGTTACGACTTGGGTAACGCATTCGGACACATGGCACTGGGGTCTGAAGATATTTACGCCGCTTGCGAAAAAATTAAAGCGCTTGGTGGCAACGTTACTCGCGAGCCAGGTCCAATGAAAGGCGGAGAAACTCACATCGCGTTCATTAAAGATCCCGATGGTTACCAAATCGAACTCATCCAAACTCAAAAATAACGAGGTTTCCTATGACAGACGCATTATTTCAACCCATTCAACTTGGCTCTCTCTCATTAAAAAACCGTATCGTTATGCCTCCGATGACGCGCTCTCGTGCTTCTCAACCAGGTAATATTGCTAACGACATGATGGCGACCTACTATGCTCAACGTGCTGAAGCGGGCCTAATCGTTGCTGAAGGCACACAAATTTCGCCAATGGGTCAAGGCTATGCATGGACACCAGGCATTTACAGCCCAGAGCAAATTGCTGGCTGGAAAAAAGTAACTGATGCAGTGCACGAGAAAGGCGGCGTTATCTTCGCGCAATTATGGCACGTTGGTCGCGTGACTCACCCTGATAACATTGGTGGTGAGCAACCTATTTCTTCTTCTGCGCTAAAAGCAGAAAACGTGAAAGTATTTGTCGATAACGGCACAGACGAACCGGGTTTTGTCGATGTGGTTGAGCCACGTGAAATGACCAAACAAGACATCAAGAACGTTATTGAAGAGTACCGCCAAGCCGCACTAAACGCGATAGAAGCCGGATTCGATGGTATCGAGCTTCATGCAGCGAATGGCTACTTGGTTAACCAGTTTATCGATTCTGAAGCGAATAATCGCACCGATGAATACGGTGGTTCCATTGAAAACCGTCTGCGTTTTCTTGGTGAAGTGGTAGAGGCGATGACGCAAGCTATTGGCGCAGAGCGTGTTGGTGTTCGTCTTGCACCATTCACTTCGTTAAATGGCACCGTTGATAGTACGCCAGTCGAAACCTACACCGCCGCTGCAGCGCTGCTTGATAAACTCAATGTGGTTTACATTCACATTGCAGAAGTGGATTGGGACGACGCGCCAGACACTCCGCACGACTTTAAAACCGCAGTTCGTGAGGCGTATAAAGGCACACTGATCTATGCCGGTCGTTACAACGCAGAAAAGGCGCAACACGCGATTGAAAGTGGTTTAGCCGACATGATTGGCTTTGGCCGTCCGTTTGTTGCAAACCCAGACTTACCAAGCCGCATCAAGCATGGCTATCCGCTGGCAGAACATGACCCTGCCACATTGTTCGGCGGCGGTGAAAAAGGCTTGGTGGACTACCCTGCGTATCACGCGGGTTAATTCATCTACGTAAAGCTGATTCGTAACTCGCGACAAACCAATAGCGAAACCAAAAGAACCTTGCTCTTCCCCCTGTGACACCAAGATGCAGGGTTCTTTTTAGGCAAGCCACCAGAATTAACGTCTTTGACAAGATGTACAACCTCGGCACGCAGAGCGCGTCGTTTTACTGAGCAAACTGCGTTGTACTTTACAGTAAGCATTCTTTAAAGCACGACGACCTGAAAACCAATCATCCGGTTTAGTGAGGATTAAGTAGCCGTGAAACCTCTTAACCAACTCGGTTCGATTGTTTTCGATAAATCGGCTATCAAACTCGATGTCGAAGTAATTCAAAGCCTCTTCGATACAAGTAAAGCTGGCAATTTTTTCCTGAATCGTATTCTCTGTCATCGTTTCTTTAGCGTAATCATTTTCAATGAAGTCTAAGTGCCTCGCGCTTTACGTTCTTTGATTTAGCGCTTCTTAAGATCATTCTTTATGGGGTTTCCATATTGAAATTCAATTTGGGAATTCGTTAACCCACCTAGCATTTTCATTTTGACAATCAATTTAAGGTACTGATTTAAATAAATATTATTTCTGGTTCATATTTTGCTCTACTTCATTAAACGGAATGTTGGAGCAACACGATATGACTTACAGAGCAGAAGTAGACGGATTAAGGGCGATTGCTGTCACGTTGGTGATTTTGTTTCATGCAGGAGTTGAGCAATTCGCTGGTGGCTTTATTGGCGTCGACGTGTTTTTTGTGATCAGCGGCTATTTGATCACCACCATCGTGATTAACGACTTAGAAAACCAGAAGTTCAACCTTGGTGATTTTTATGAGCGACGCATTCGTCGCATACTCCCCCTCTTACTGGTGGTGATCGCCGTCAGCTATTTGATGTCTTGGTGGCTATTTTTGCCGCAAGCACACAAAGACGTTGGTCAGTTTGCAGTATCTTCCATTCTTTCCTCATCCAACATTCTTCTGTATTTAAAAGGCCACAATTACTTCGGTTTAGAAGATCAAGCCAACCCGCTGTTTCACACTTGGAGCTTGGGCGTTGAAGAACAATACTACATTGTCATTCCTTTGCTACTCATGCTACTCGCTCGTGGCAAAAACGCGTTTTACCTGACTTTTTTCATCGCGGTATTTGCGCTGAGTTTGATGACTATTGTCTACGAGAGCAACGATCCTGATTTCGCTTTTTACATGATCTTCTCTCGTGCTTGGGAACTGGCAACCGGTTCATTACTCGCATTAGTGATGAGAAAAGTCCAAGTTCAATCTAACGATACGCTGGCAACCATTGGCATCGTTTTGATATTGGCTTCCGCGCTTTTGTTTGAAAAATCGCAAGATGGTGCGGGCATTACGCTGCTGGTGCCGGTCATCGGTAGCGCGTTGGTGATTTTGTTTGCCTCTAAAGACAATGTCTGCGGTAGATTACTGAGCCTAAAGTGGGTCGTGTTCGTCGGCTTAATCAGCTACAGCTTATACTTGTGGCACATTCCATTATTTGTCTTTTACCGCTACGTGTTGGATGCAACACAAGACATCAATATCCCACTTTACGTTGTCACTCTTTTTGTACTTTCTTACTTCACTTGGCGCTTTATTGAAAAGCCGTTCCGTAGCCGAAAAGCCATGAGTATGCGCACTGCGTCCGTGGTTATTGTGTTGTTGACGTTGCCCTTGCTAACGTTCGGCGTTATCGGTCATAAAAACGGTGGTTTTCCAGAAAGAAGCGCATTTTTCGAGGCCATGCGCGTTAACAACGGTTATGGTTTAGATTGCAACGGCAACACCAACGTTAACGATGTGTGCTCGTCTGCGCCGCAGCCCGACATCGCTGTGTTAGGCAATAGTCACAGCATGGTTTACGTGAAGCGTCTATCCGAAGTAACACCAACTGGCGTGGTGCAACTTACTCAAGATTCCTGTGCGGTCGGTTATGTCGACACCATCAAAGGTGCTGGCTCAGTTCCTTGCCGACAGTTCTTCAATGAGGCTGTCGATACAATTCTAAGTACCCCTTCCATTCGTCGCGTTGTTATCTCTTCTAATTTCAATAAAGAGCTTTCACAAGCCGATTATGAAGCATCATTAACCAAATTATTGAATGAACTGAAAGGAAAGGAAGTGGTCGTTTTCGGTCCAACCCCTTCTGCACCGTTTGCGGTAGGAGAATGCCTTTGGAAAGCGCGTTTGTTTGGCGAGACAGAAGAGTCTGCCTGCGACTTTTCTCCCAAACAACATCACCCTCAAAACGTGGCGAAGTTAGTGAACTACTTTGAGCAATTTGAGCACGTTGAGTTTGTCGACTTGACCGATGCCATTTGCAGAAATGGCGTATGTCGAATGAGAGTTGGAGCAAACAATGCGATGTATACGGATGACAGCCATTTATCTTACAAAGGTGCTGAGTTGGTGCTTGGGCATTACCTCAACACTACAAATGAAGCGCAACAGTTCACTTACGATCGACAATAACCAAGGAAATAAACTTTTATGCTTCAGCGCTTATCTCAGGTAAGCGCTGAATGCTTTAAAGCAAGACAAAGCTAGGCGTCTATTTGAAAATGCGCGGATCAAACGCGAAATCGAGCTTTTCGGCTTTCTTGATGATCTCTTTCATTTTGGGATGATTTGGATTCACCACGTAGTTTTTATCACGAGGTGAAATCGTTGAAGGCACTTGCAGCGCGGCAAACTCTGGATGAGGATCATTGAGAAACTGATCACCAATGTACTGCGTAGACTCGCTCGCCGGTATTGCTCGCCACGTCACAGGGAGATCTTCTTCATCTAAGGTGGCGATGAGGTATTCTGGCATTTCAATACGATATAAATCGTAAAGTTTGGTGATAGCAGGATCGTTGTTTACGTGAACAAACACTTCCAACGAACAAAGGGATTCCGATTCAGAGAAGTAGAGGGCTTCGGTTCCTTTTGAGTTCCATCGCCCTCCAAATAACTTTGCGCCAACGGGGCTGAATGGCGTGTCAGCAAATTTCTTTTGTGTGAGACGATAGAGCTTCATATTACGAGAATACCCCGTGCTCTAAACGGCCGATCAAATCTTTTACGATTTCAAAATCCACCGTGGTCGAGACCATATCAAGTGGACGTTTTCCACCTAAGCCATACACATTCTCTCTCATCCATTTTAACGCGCGCTCTTCGTCGTCAAACAGTTCTGTCGCGAGTTTCAATAACATCGCTAATCGATAGATTGCATCACTTTCTTGCGTATTGAAGCGCTCATCGTTTTTTAGACGACGCTTGACCGTGCTGACAGGTATCAATGTGACGTTTTGAAACTCACTCTGAGAAAGCTTCACACGCTCAACAATATTGCGATACACCTTTGGCTCAAAGCCTTTGTGAACCGCATCAGTGCGACCTGTTTCAGCGTCTTCAATACCCAACATAAACCAGAAATTGGCTTTATGAGGTTGTTTCGGTTTGAAGCTTTTTAATGCTGCAGTTGCCATATCAAGCTCCTATGGTTCATATGGTCCAGTTATTATGGTTCAAATGAGCTTAATTTTCAATCAAAGTAACAATCAAAGTAAAAAGATAGGTAAAGAAAAAGGCGAGCTTTTCGCCCGCCTCTCTTACTTATTCATCAACCCATCTACCGACAGGCATCGTTTCACTTATTGCAAGTCAAAACGATCCGCGTTCATGACTTTCGTCCATGCGGCGATGAAGTCATGGATGAATTTTTCCTGATTATCATCTTGCGCATACACTTCCGCATACGAACGCAGGATCGAGTTTGAACCAAAGACAAGATCCACTCGAGTAGCCGTCCACTTCACAGCGTCGGTTTTACGATCACGGATTTCATATTGATTAGCACTCACTGGTTTCCACGTATATGCCATGTCAGTAAGGTTCACGAAGAAATCATTCGACAAAGTGCCGACTCGCTCAGTAAATACGCCCTCTTTTCCACCGCCGTAGTTACTGCCTAGAACGCGCATACCACCGATAAGTACCGTCATTTCTGGCGCCGTTAGCCCCATAAGCTGAGCACGATCTAATAAAAGCTCTTCTGGCTTAACCGCGTAGTCTTTCTTCAACCAATTTCGGAAACCGTCAGCGACAGGCTCAAGAACTTCGAATGATTCAACATCCGTCATCTCTTGGGTGGCATCACCTCGGCCTGGCGCGAATGGCACACATACATCATGACCTGCGGCACGCGCAGCCAGTTCAATACCTACGTTCCCAGCAAGCACGATAGCGTCTGCAACACTACAGCCCTCTTCTGCTGCTATTTTTTCTAACACCGCAAGAACACGGCTTAGACGTTCAGGTTCGTTCCCTTGCCAATCTTTTTGTGGAGCCAAGCGAATTCTCGCGCCATTTGCACCGCCTCGGCGGTCAGAGCCACGGTAGGTACGCGCGCTATCCCACGCCGTACTTACTAACTCACTAATGGATAGGCCACTTGCTTCAATTTTTGTTTTCACTAAATCGACATCGTAGTCTGTCTTACCTGCGGGCGTTGGGTCTTGCCAAATAAGATCTTCGCTTGGCACATCAGGGCCGAAATAACATGATTTTGGTCCTAGATCGCGGTGTGTCAACTTAAACCAGGCACGAGCAAAAACGTCATCAAAGTACGCAGGGTCATTTTGGAACTTTTCTGCAATCTTACGATATTCAGGGTCCATTTTGAGCGCCATATCGGCGTCGGTCATGATTGGATTGTAGCGCTTAGAACCGTCTTCAACATCGACAGGCTTGTCTTCTTCTTCAATGTCGATTGGCTCCCATTGCCATGCACCTGCTGGGCTCTTTTTCAGTTCCCAGTCATACTTAAATAGTAGGTGGAAGTATCCGTAGTCCCATTGTGTAGGGTGTGTTGTCCAAGCACCTTCAATGCCACTCGTTACCGCGTCACGGCCAATGCCACGTGTTTTGTGGTTAATCCAGCCAAGACCTTGCTCATGAACGTCTGCTGCTTCGGGCTCTGGGCCAAGGTTTGCGGCATCACCATTACCATGACACTTACCCACCGTGTGACCACCAGCTGTGAGCGCGACGGTTTCTTCATCGTTCATTGCCATTCGCGCAAAGGTCACTCGCATGTCATGTGCTGTTTTGAGAGGATCTGGGTTACCGTCTACCCCTTCAGGGTTCACATAGATAAGACCCATCATTACCGCAGCAAGCGGGTTTTCTAAATCTCGCTCACCAGAGTAGCGGCTGTTATCAGCGTCACTTGTGGCTAACCATTCTTGCTCAGACCCCCAGTAAGTGTCTTTTTCTGGGTGCCAAATGTCCTCTCGTCCAAACGCAAAGCCAAAGGTCTTAAAGCCCATGGATTCGTACGCCATGTTACCGGCAAGGACAATCAGGTCTGCCCAACTTAGTTTGTTGCCATATTTTTTCTTGATTGGCCATAAAAGGCGTCGAGCCTTATCGAGGTTGGCGTTATCTGGCCAAGAGTTGAGAGGAGCAAAGCGTTGGTTGCCTGTAGCAGCACCGCCACGGCCATCCGCAATACGATAACTGCCCGCTGCATGCCATGCCATTCGGATCATTAAACCACCGTAGTGTCCCCAGTCGGCAGGCCACCAGTCTTGGCTATCAGTCATTAAATCTTTTAAATCTTTTTTAAGTGCTTCGACATCTAGCTTTTTCAGTTCTTCTTTGTAATTAAAGTCCTGACCAAATGGGTTGGTTTTGGAGTCGTGTTGATGCAGGATGTCTAAGTTCAAGGCATTCGGCCACCAATCCATCACCGACTTATCTGTAGATGTTTGCCCACCATGCATAACTGGACATTTACCTACCGAACCGCCGTTTGCTTTGCTCATATAATGCTCCTTCGTGTCGTGGTTGTGGTAACCACTCTTTGTTATTCAATAAATCGAATATCCACCTCAAACAGCGTAGTTCATACACTGTTTTTTTAGTTAACGCCAAGTCAAAATTTCAAACATTTCAGCGAATAAATAATTGTTATCAAACATTTACCTATATGCAGAAAATATGGATAGAGATCAGTTTAAGTCCATACCTGAATACTTAATCCCAGACAGCCTCGCCATGTTGTGATCCCAGGTCGCTAAATCATGATGACTAAATTCATTCAGAGCGTGATGACCACACGCCCTCGCCATGACTTTCATGAGCTCGACCGAGGATTCGAAGAAATTTTTCAGTTGCTGGGATGACTTTTCAACGTCGAGACGCTGCCTCAAATCGGCATTTTGTGTCGCAATGCCTGCTGGGCAATTATTGGTGTTGCAGATGCGAGCCGCGACACAACCGATCGATTGCATCGCACTGTTTGCTATCGCTACTCCGTCTGCTCCAAGTGCCAACGCTTTGACAAAATCCGTAGGAACTCGCAACCCACCGGTGATGATTAATGTGACACGGTCACTTACGCCTTTTTCATCTAAGTACTTACGTGCACGAGCTAATGCAGGGATGGTGGGCACACTAATATGATCACGGAGCATAGTTGGCGCCGCACCCGTGCCACCACCGCGACCATCTAAGATGATGTAATCAGTCCCAGCATCAAGCGCAAACTGAATGTCTTGCTCAATATGGTTGGCACTGAGTTTAAATCCAATTGGAATACCGCCTGTGATGCCACGAACTCTGTCAGCAAACTTTCTGAAATCGTGAGTAGTGTGAAGATCTTTGAACGTTGGTGGTGATATCGCTGGTTGTCCCTCGGGGATGCCTCTCACCTGAGAGATCTTACCTACATTTTTATTTGCAGGCAGATGACCACCCGTGCCCGTTTTTGCTCCTTGCCCACCTTTAAAGTGAAACGCCTGAACATTAAGAAGCTTAGATTCGTCGTAGCCAAATTGAGCACTAGCAAGCTCATAGAAATACCGTGAATTAGCGGCTTGTTCTTCCAGTAACATGCCACCCTCACCAGAGCAAATCCCAGTCCCTGCCAACTCTGCACCTTTTGCTAGTGCAATTTTCGCCTCTTCAGAAAGTGCGCCAAAACTCATGTCCGACACCAACAAAGGAATGGCGAGTCTGAGCGGCTTACGCGCGTTTGGTCCCACAATCAACTCGGTAGACACAGGAACGTCTTCCAACAACGGTTGTGTCGCCATTTGCGCCACCATGATTTGTATAGCATCCCAATGTGGTAGCAAATGCCTAGGAACCCCCATTGCAGCCATCGGACCATGATGACCGAGTTTAGAGAGTCCTTCTCTCGCTAATTGGTGGATAAACTCGAGGGTTGGTTCTTCTTGAGTAGCAGACGCCGTTGGTTTGTCTCTTTTCTCTCGCTTTTGTTCCGGTCCCTCTTTACCGACTTGCTCTGCGGTAAATCGCTTGTGTGTACCATCACAAAAAGGAGCATTGGCGGTATGCTTACATTGGCAGAGATAGGCATCTTCGTCTTTTTCCGCACTAAAGCTCATTGGCTTTAAGCCGGTTCCCGAATGAGACCCATCGCAGTAAGGTTTATTTTTAGAACGCCCACATCGGCAGAAGTAGTATTCTTGCCCAGCTTTCAACTCTACTTTGATCGGCTTGTTATCAGCGATGATTGGCTTGCTCATGTTGCCCCCTATTTATTATTGTTAACCATGCTTTCTCGCTGGCTTGCAATAAGCGTAGAACAGGAGCGTAAAGAGCGTCAGTGTAGCCGAGTAAAATGCGCGATTGTCGCCCGACTAACCTATACTTTTTATGGGTCTCATACACGTGGAGGCTATATGACGATTGCAACCCGATTAGATGAATATTTGACTGAGCATAACATTCACTTTCAAACCGTGAATCACAGCCACAGTCATAGCTCGCTACAAAGTGGTGTTGCAGCAGGTGTGCCTTTAATGAATATCGCAAAAGGTGTGATTCTTGAGGATCATGAAGGGCGTCATATGATGGCGGTCTTACCTGCCAACAACAAAATCAGTTTGTCGAGATTAAACGACGAGTTTAACGCCACCTTCCACTTGGTGAAAGAGCGTATGGTTTACCGACTCTTCACCGATTGTGAACACGGCGCTATTCCACCGATTGGTAGTCCTTACCACATGTCGACAGTTTGCGATGAAAGATTAGCAAATTTGGAACATGTCTATCTCGAAGCTGGCGATCATGAAACTCTGATTAAGCTGGACAGAAAGGCGTTTAAAGAACTGATGAACGACTGTAGATATCTAAGATTCAGCAGTGAAGTTCTGCATTAAACTTGCCAAAACCTCTCGACATTTCCTGAACAAGGCTCTTTCAACAAGAGCCTTTCTTTGTTTTGTTGGTAGCACGCGAAGGAAGTTTCTCGGACTTTGGTGCTCAGCGTTTCAGAGCACATAGAAACAAAAAACCGCCTATTCGGGCGGTTTTTTATCAATCAAATCATAATTATTATCGAACAAAGATCTTTTGGATCGCTTTTATCGCCATAGCCCTACGGCGCATTAATACGCTCGTTCTTGGCAACCATTTCGGTGTGTGAAGAATGGTTTTCGCATGACTAAAAGTTCTGAATCCTTCCTCTCCGTGATAATGCCCAATACCCGATTCACCAACGCCACCAAAAGGCGCATCTTCAGCGCCAACATGTAAAACCGTATCATTAACGCCGACGCCACCACTGTGGGTGTTGCGTACAATATGTTTGATAGTCGATTTGTCGTCCGACATAACATACAGCGCAAGTGGTCTTTGGTGCTGATTAATGTAGTCAATCGCTTCATCAACGGCATTGTAGGGCTTAACAGGTAGAAATGGCCCGAAGATCTCCTCTTGCATGATTCGCATATTCGGCGACACATCCGTGACCAAATGAGGATACAGAAGTCGTTCCTCTTGGGGCGACGCCTCAACAGTGTGAAGGTTAGCACCTTGCGCTTTTGCATCCTCAAGTAGCGCAGTCAAACGATCATATTGTCGTTGGTTGACAATATGGGTCAGCTTTTGATTCTTGTTGGATTTTAAATAGAGCTTTTCAAAACGTTTTAAGAATAGCGAAATGAACTCTTCGACACGTTCTTGCGGTACAAATGCGTAGTCAGGCGCGACACAAATCTGGCCTGCATTAATGCATTTACCAAACAAGATAGCATCAACGGCTTTCTTCATGTCTGCATCTTTTGCAATGATCACCGGGGACTTTCCACCCAACTCTAACGTCACCGGGGTAAGGTTTTCCGCTGCCGCTTTTGCCACTGCGCGACCAACACTCGTAGAACCCGTGAACAAAAGGTGATCGAATGGCAGTTGGCTGAATGCTTGTGCGACGTCTGCTTCACCCTCAAAAACTTCGACATACTCAGACAACCCACGGCAAATATCGACGATGACTTTATTGGTTTTTGGCGTAAATTCGCTGAGCTTCATCATCACGCGGTTGCCAGCAGCCAATGCTGTCACTAAAGGCGCAAGGCTCAAAATCACAGGAAAGTTCCACGGTGAAATGATCCCGACGACACCTAACGGTTGATACTGAACGGTGACTTTAGAAGGTGCGAGCAATAAGCCGGATTCGCGCTTGCTGGGTTTGCACCATTTTTTTAGTCGTTTGAGGGTATAATTAATATGCGAGACCGTTGGCAAAACGTCGGTCATAGCGGTATCAAATTCTGAGCGATAGCCAAAATCGTCACTTAACGCTTCAACCAGCGCTTGTTTGTTCTCAAGCAGCGATTTTTTTAACAAAACGAGGCGCTGTTTACGTTCATCTAAACTAGGATAAGGCTCGGCTGCATATGCCGCTTTTAAGCGTTCGAGGCTTTGCTGTAACAAGTTATCTACTTCAACCTCTGTGATTGCGTTCATGATGCTTCTCCTAGCCTAGTTTCTACCAATGACGCCCCAAGTTAACACGAGCGCAACAATGTTACTATTGTAGCGCTCGTGAAGTTAGAGTTCGAACTCTGATTAAAATATCTCTAGGGTGGATACTACGTCAAACGTAGTTCATAAATGCCTAGTCGTTGAGAGCGGTCAAGCATATCGAACTCATGATCAACGTATTCTTTTAATGTGGCGCCTGCACGCTCAGCAATATTGATGCTAGCGATGTTATCTTCCATACAATGGAACTGAATGAATTGTGCGTGCCCTTTCTTCTTCAAGAAAGGGATCAATACTGCGAGTACTTGATCAATCACACGATGGCCTCGCCCATTGTTAGCAAGCCAGTAGCCAATTTCAGTAACACGTGTATGTGAATCCACACCTTTAATGCCAATAACACCCGTAAGCTGCTCATCAAAATAAATTGCACACCAGTGGGAATCAAGCGCGTTACTGTTCACTCGCTGGGAAATGTAGTTCACGGCCTCTCGATGATTCGTGACAGAATCCGTCCAAGGTAGATAGCCCTCAAGGCTCTCTCGGTGAGTGTTCACAACCTCTAGTAAAGCGGACGCGTGTTTCGTGTTGAGGGGCTCAATTGAGACCCTTTGCGAGACGGAAAAACGCTTCTGTAAGTGATTTCCTTGATACGTCTCTTGGCATGTAACTTCATCCATAGATGTTATTCCTTTTTATTGTGAACGCTCAGCGCAAATCCTAACGCTTCATTTTATGAGAACAAACCTCTCTATAAAAACTAATCAAAGCCGTTGCCGTTCATTTAGCCCTTTTGATCGATCAGCGTAAATGGCGTTAGTGATGCCACATCTACATAATGCTTCCATACATGTTCATAGAGGTGATGCTGATTGGCAAACGGAGCCAGCTGCTTAGCTTCTTCAAGCGTACACCAGCGATACTCTGTATGCTCTTCGTTAAGAACAACTGATTGGTTAGGCGGACAAAATAGCACAAAACATGGGATAACCATGATACGGTTATTTTTTGCTTCGTAGAACTGCTCTAGAAAGTCTGCTGTATGTAACTCAACTTGGTCAATTAGTGTCTCTTCTTTTAACTCTCTTAAAATGGTTTGCCACCCGGCTTCACCCGCTTCGATACCACCTGCAACATGGCACCAATAGCCACCTTTTACGCGTTTGAGTAACAGCATTTTTTCTATGCCATCAATTTTTGAAATGACAACGCCTGAAACATGCGTTGCTTTTATCGGGATCATGTAAGCTCCTTAAATATCGAGTTTTTATTGTTACGCTGAGAGAGGCAGATTAATTGCTACGTATTTTACTGTTTATTCATCTTGTCGACAGAAGTGTTTGAGTTGAGAGGATTTAATCGCTAACTAAGTATGCTAAAGTGAGATCTGTCGCAACAAATGAGCAGTAAAATGTCCAATTCATTCAACACTATGATTCCCATCGGTGTGCGCTTTATGGTGCTTTCCGCGTTCGGCTTTGCTCTGATGTCGGCTACAGTAAAGCACGTCGGCAACTACGGTATCCCCGTTTTTGAAATCGTTGCAGCAAGAGCGCTCGTTTCACTTATCATTAGTTATTTCGATGTAAAGCGAAAACGAATTTCTGTATGGGGCAATAATAAGCCATTACTATTTGCACGCGGTGCTGTGGGTACGATGGCTCTGATGTGTGTATATTATTCAGTGACCACCTTACCTTTGGCAGAAGCGACGATATTCCAATATATTCATCCGGTATTTACTGCACTACTCGCCGTATTTTTCTTGAAAGAGCGCATCCAGCCGTCAACTTTCCTTTGTATTGCGTTGTGCTTACTCGGCATCTATATCATGGTAAGCCCAGAAACTGGGCAAGGCTCAGATAGCGCTTTACCAATGTTTAGCGTCATGATTGCGATCTTAGGCGCATTTGGTAGCTCAATTGCCTACGTCATTGTCAGAAAACTGAGTCAGACAGAAGACAGCTCAGTGATCATTTTCTATTTCCCGTTGGTTGCTCTCCCCGCTTCACTCTTACTGATTGGCGACGATTTTGTAATGCCCGATCTATATCTGACTTTCATGTTGGTTCTAGTTGGTGTCTTTACCCAAATTGGACAATTGGGGTTAACCAAAGCGATGCAAACTCAACAAGCGGGTAAAGCCTCCGCTTATTCGTATATCCAGATCGTATTTTCTGTGTTGTTGGGCATCATTTTCTTTGGCGAGGTTCCGATCATTTGGACGTACGTCGGTGGCGGTCTGATTGTTACAGGCGCATTAATTAATGCGTTTGGTCATCACTTACGGTTACCTTTTATTAAGCGCAACGCTTGATATACCTACCCAGAACCGTAAACACGACATTTAGAAAAACAGCCAGAGTGACTCTGGCTGTTTTGTGTTTAGCCTAACGTTAAGCTGATATTTTTAACCCTGCGATACCAGCGACAATCATTAGCAAGCTTAAGGCTTTGATAAGTGTTGCTGGCTCATTGAACAGATAAATACTCACGACTGCCGTGCCTATTGCGCCAATCCCTACCCATACGCCATAAGCAATGCCTAAAGGCAAGGTTCTTAACGCAATGCCAAGCAACCAAAAGCTCAATAACATAAAGACAATAGTGAATGCCGAAGCACCGAATTTGGTAAACCCTTGTGAATATTTAAGACCGACAGCCCATGCGATTTCACACAAGCCCGCAATGAAGAGAATTCCCCAAGCCATGTCACATTTCCCAACGAGATGGGGTCGTCCCCGAGAAAAGATAGAGCGGTGAGGTCGTCCTCACTTCTGATTGACTGCTTATTATATACAGAAATTTAAACATAAAAAATAAAACACGGCGATAAACATACAACTCAAACATCTCATGTACGCTTAAATTCTACGCTTTTCTTTTTAACGGTGGCGGACTCTCTATTTCGCATCAATAACGACACCGTTTTTTAACAATTTACATATAACCTTCTGGTGTTGAAAGTGTTGCATTTATTGCACAAATCACACAAAAACTAATTGAACATGTAAATATGAAAACGTTTGTGTGACTAATATCGCTTAAAACAATGACTGATGACTTTAATATTCAGCCGAATTAATTATAAGGTATGACGTACCCATGAAAGCAATCAAAACCTCTATCGCTATCCTTGTTGGCGCCGCTCTACTATCTGGATGTAATGACGATACTGAATACGTCAATGTTCAGCCTAAAGAAGTAAAAATAGCGACTTACAACCTCTCTTTTGACCGCGCTACCTTCGAAACTTTGGTAGATGAAATGCAAATTGAACCAACGCAGCAAACTGCGTTGGTCACCTCTTATTTAGACGGTTCAATCGCAGCCGAAGACAAAACCACTGCGGAAAAAGTCATTCAAATTCGTAACGTTGCAGCAATCATTCAAAAGAATCGTCCTGATGTTCTCATGATGGCGGAATACAACAACGATGGAACAGGTGAAAACAAAGCAGCCATTGAAGGATTCCAGAAGAACTACTTGTCTGTCGCGCAAAGTATCGATGGCGCGGGCGGTGAAGCAAACCTTGAGCCTATTGAATACCCTTATGCTGAATCTTATTCAACCAATACAGGGTTGTTGAGTGAGTTTGATCTCGACAACAACGGAACCGCAGGTCAAATGCCAGGTGATGCATGGGGCTTTGGCATGTACCATGGTCAATATGCATTTGCCCTTATGTCTAAGTATAAAATTGACACGGCAAACACACGTACATTCCAAGCATTTAAATGGAAAGATATGGAAGGTGCGAAAATTCCAACCATTACTATCTGTGACGGTTCGCAAAAGATTCCAGACGGCATGAAGTGTGGTGATGAATGGTACTCAGCGGAAGAATGGGATCAAGTGCGTCTATCTTCGAAAAATCACGTCGACGCGCCAATCATCATTCCAACTCGCAATGGCGAAGAAGTTGTACACTTGTTGATGTCTCATCCTACTCCACCAGTATTCGACACCGGTAAAAACAAAGCGCAAAACGCAGCAGAAGTGGAGTTTTGGCATCATTACATTCAAGGCAAAGACTATTTTTACGACGATGCGGGTAAAACAGGTGGCTTAACGAACGGCGCTAAATTCGTAATGATGGGTGATCAAAACCTTGATCCAGTGTCTGGTGACGGCATTAGCTCTGTAATGCAAGAGCTGCACAACGATCCATTGGTTAATCAAACCGTGATGAATGGTGAGCTTTACCCAACAAGCTTTGGTGCAGCTGAACACGCTGCTGACCGCAGTTCAACTCACCCATATCCGAATCGCATCACTTCAACGTTTGGCTTAGGGGTAGACTATGCCTTGCCTTCAGCAAATTTGAATGTAATAGACTCTGGTGTGTACTGGTCAGCGTCTTATGAAGAAGGCCGTAAACTATTTAACGATGCACGTATCGGTAAGTATGGTGATGGTAAGGATGTATCTTCCGACCATCGCATGATCTGGATTAAAGCACAGTTCTAGACTGCATAAAAAAAAGCCAACCACAAGGAGTCGTGATTGGCTGTATATATTTGTGAACAAGATGGTTCACTAACAACGTCAGTTGGCTAGGTGACCCTCGGCTTAGAAAGGGTCACTCATACTAAAGCATGAGGCGTGCCAACTTTTAAGCGCACAAAAACAGGTTGTTATTTAATCACTTTCATTAAAACTTAACCAATAGCTACTGTTTGCTCACAGAATAAATTGCAATTTGCAAACTACCATTGGCATTTCGCAATAAACCTGATCTTTAGCTCTTGCTTTTATTGCTTCCTAGCTAAGTCGCGTGCAAGGATTAACGCAAGTCCGAATACTTGCAAGAAGAGTCCGATATTCTTGTACCAAGCGATCTTTTCATCCTGCTTTGCCATTACCTCATTGAGCTCTACATTCTCAATGTAGTAATTATCGATGCGGTCTCTATACGAAGCTTGTGCCTGATTTATCTTTGACATTAGTTGAGGAAGTTGATCAATTTTTATTTCATCCGACTCGTTGAGAACCCAAGAAGATAAATGCCCTGCTAATACCTCTTCTAGCTCTAAAGGTATCGCTACGCTCTGACTTATGTGCACATGCAGCAGTAAAGCTTCTCTTTTCCTTTCTAGGGTTTCCACACTGTTCCATGCGAGTTGGATGGAATACAAGTTTTCTGCTGTTTGCTCTGCGAGCTGCGAGTGCTGTTTACCCAACTTATCAAGGACTAAGCTAGTAACGATGATCGCGCCAATATTCAGTACTAATCCAATCAGAACGAGTACCCAAGGTGGTGGAATGTAACGTCGCAGACTTACCATAACTTATCGTATGGCAGGTAAATCATATTTAACACAACCAATGAAAGTATCACCAGAAATGTCACCTGCATCCCTCTAATGCGCTTTTTCAAGTCTTTTTTCAATATGCCTTTAGCATGAATAACTCGACCAATTACAAAAATAATACCGGTGAGATGTATCCATGTTGGGTAAGCACTATTGAATTCTAAAAGTGCCATTAAAATCAGGGTGATGGGGATATATTCTGTCGCATTGCTCTGGGCACTACGAGCAATTTGTAGAGCCTCTACCCCACCATCGGCATAAGCAATTTGATTTAAGCGACGTTGCTTAATTACTTGAACAGCCAACCAAATAATGAGTATTGCGAGAATGTTGGCATACAGAGCAGTGATCATATGTCGTCCTTCTTGATCTGGTTTTCACTTATATAAGCGTGTCACTTGGCTATAACTATAGCGGTATCATTATGATAATGCGTCAAATAATCTCAAGTTATGATTTCTACTCGGAAAAAAACGAAAGCCAATGCTTCATGACATTAAAAATGCCCTCGAATGGAGGGCATAAGAATAAAGAAGCTAATATGTGAGAATATTGAAACCACTATAAGGGGTGTTTGACCAGCTTTTTGCGCCGATGCCCTTTGATAATACTTTCAAAAATTGTGAACAACAGCCCTGCCCAAATAAATGCAAAGGTCACCGCTTTCACTTCGTCAAACAACTCGCCAAAAAACATAACTGCCAACACAAACTGCAAGCTTGGTTCGATGTATTGCATTAGACCGACGGTTGATAAATTAGTTATACGTATTGCGATAGAATAAAATACGAGTGGTAAAA
Source organism: Vibrio sp. V42_P2S4T144 (assembly GCF_009904715.1). Lineage (NCBI taxonomy): Bacteria > Pseudomonadati > Pseudomonadota > Gammaproteobacteria > Vibrionales > Vibrionaceae > Vibrio > Vibrio sp. V42_P2S4T144. The sequence goes on from NZ_WXWS01000556.1 coordinate 17,445, forward strand.
GTGTGATAGGTGCGCTGCCAAAATACAAAAGCAATGTTGTGGTATCTGTGCCCGAAGCCAGTTCACCAGTTGCCCATTGTTTATAGAGCAAATATGCGAGTGCAACTGGAGTCAGTAACAACGCCTCAACAAACAAGGTTGTACTCCAGTCATAATTTATCTTCTTCTTGTACAGCCCATACAAAGCAAAGAACAACCCCATCGTTAGTGCGATAACGGGTAGCTGACCATAGTGAATCACTTGATACATAACACCAATTGTTGCCAACACTATTGCAATAAGTTTGCCTTTTGAGAGCCTATCCCCAAGAATAAATACGCCCAGCGCAACAGATACTAATGGTCCAATAAAGAAGCCTAAGCTGGCATCGATGACCCGATGATGGGTCAAAGCCCAAGTGAACGCACTCCAAGAAATACACATCAAACTGCTCGCCACAAACGTGTACCACAAGGATTTTTTATCAAGCCAGATTTCTTTCCAATTCAGCCCTCGACGGGTTATCCCAAGTACAATTAGAAACCCGACAGGTACAGACCCAATGATTCGCCATGCTAGCAACTCATCCATAGAAGCATTTGGTAAATAACGATAATAAATTGGTAGCAATCCCCAGATCACAAAGGAGAATGCTGCCATAAAAGTGCCATAACGAGTGTTATTCATAAAACTATCGCCCATCTAAACGACCAATTTGGCGTAAGTAAACAAGTCCGCCATACATAAAAAGGAATGCAATCCCGCAGTGACTTTATGATGCAGATGGCATTATTGGCTCAACGCTTGTACGACGGCGGTAAAGCCACTCACAAAACACAACATAAGTGCCCCAAACCGAATCTTTTCTTTTGGTAACGACTGGGTAGTTTTCATTGCTAGCCAGTAACCAAGCGCCGCAGCAGGTAATAGAGGAATAGTAATGACCAAATGATGCAATGTGAAGAAGCCCACTGGGATTTGTACTATTAGTGAAATAATCGAACTGAAAACAAAAAAAGCCGATAAGTTGCCGCGTAACTGATTTGCTTCTTGATGCTGCAACAATAACGCCATCGGAGGGCCTCCAATCGCAGAACTGGTACCAAACAACCCAGAAAAGAAACCAGCACATGTCATACGCGAAGGCGTAGGCTCAACCCGAAACGGTAAAACACTCACCACGACTGCAAACAGCACCAACAAACCAATCCAAAGCGTGAGAGTTTGTGTAGATACAAAAAAGAGTAGCAAGCCACCAGCAATTGATCCCGGCACTCGCCCAATCAACGCCATCTTTAAGCCGCCGATTTCAACACTACTGCGGTGCTTCATCGCATTCATCAACGAAATAAATAACGCGACTAAACAGATTGGCGCAGGAACATATTCTGGCGCCCAAAGAATCAGTAAAGGTGCGGCAACAATAGCCAAGCCAAACCCGATTGCGGTCTGGAC
>NZ_WXWS01000489.1:0-18730 GCF_009904715.1 Vibrio sp. V42_P2S4T144
GTTTAATCGCATAAAGGTGTGCAGTATGCCGCACTAAATTAATAAGAAATTATCTAAAAAGGTTAATGGGAAACGTAAGCCATTAGCGGAGGTCAGATGAGTACGCACACGGTACCGCAGAGCGCGATTGTAAATGCTGTCAAAGGTGAAGTTTTGGTTTTGGGCCTGGATGGAAACGTTAAGGTCATAAAAGCGGGGGATGAGTTAAGACCTGGCGAGATTATTATCACAGAAAATAATGCTTCTCTCGACGTACAGATAAATAATGAGCTTTATCTGGTCGATGCAAATTGTGTTGCTTGTCTTCCTGTGCCTTCTTCTGAACCGTTAGAACCAGTATTGGTACAATCTCCAGTTAATGGCTTGGTGACTTTTGACCCAACGGCTATTGGAAGTGCTGACTTCGACGCCAACGATATTGCCGCTATCCAGCAAGCTATTTTAGACGGAGCTGACCCTACCGCTATCTTAGAAGCAACAGCTGCTGGCGCAGGTGCTGAAGGCTCGGCTAATGCTGGCTACGTGACGGTTGAATATAATAACCCGGAAGTACTCGCGTCTACTTTTTTTGAAACGTCTGCGACTCGCAGCGGAGAAGATGATCGCGACGAAGATGACGGTTTGAATGTCACGATCTTTGCTGATGGTGGGCAGTCACTGCAATCTAGCGTAACAGAAGGCTCAATTTCTCTATCTAGCTACCCGCAAACCATTTCTTCTAGTGTGCTGGTTGAAGCAGGGGATCTCGCACTTGATACTGCTTCATTTGTGCCTGAAACGTCCTCATTAGAGTCTTTGTTAACCGAGTTAAACAGTGACATTACCTCTGGTGGTCAGCCAGTAGCGTTCGTTTACGACGAAGCGCAAAATGCCATTATCGGCACTCAAGGTGGTAACGAAGTGCTTCGTATCGAGATCGAAGCGACATCTTTAGGCCGTGATTTAGAGTTAGAGGTCGTTACCACGATTAGCCAGGGTATTGACCATGTGGCGTCCATCGCTGATGGCCAAGTATCTATCGTCGGTGATCAAATCAATATCGCTTTTGACATTACAGGCGCAGATATTGGTGGTAATAGCATTCAAGCGCCTATCGATTTTACGACAACCGTTATTGATGGCGATGATCCTGCGCCGCAAAACGTTACTTTTGAAAACGTTGAATCTTCTTCTACACCAATTACTGGCACCTTTGTTGATATTGGTAGTGATCAATTGGCAACGGTCACGTTTAATCAAGAAGGACTTAGTCAGTTCGATGGCCTACTGAGTGATAATCAGGCGACAGAAGCGGTACTCTCTGAAGACGGCAGTACTATCACCTTGTCCATTGCTGGCTCGAATGAAACCGTCTTAACCATCAGTCTGAATACTGATGGTACCTACCAATTTGAGCAATTTAAGCCGTTAGAACAAACAAACGGTGAAGATACGATTGAGCTCTCTTTACCAACCACAATCGTCGACTATGACCAAGATACGGCAAGCAACACCTTTACGATGACCATCCTCGATGGCGATAACCCAGTGATTGAGAACGTGACGGGCTTGTCTTTAGATGAGGCGGGGGTTGACCAAGGTTCACAGGAAGGCGCGGCAGTAACAAGTGGTACTGGGTCGATCACGACAGCGGTCGGAAGTGACATCATTGATCACTATGAGTTGGAACCTACAGAGTTCAATGTTGGTGGAGAACTCCAATCTCAAGGGCAGGTTGTTCAACTAGAACTAGCGTCCGAGAGTAACGGCGTACGTACTTACGAAGGCTTCATCGAGCTGGATGGTGTGCGTATTACCGTATTTGATGTGGCGATTGATGCACCTGCATTGGGCGAATACCAATTCAACTTGTATGAACAACTTGACCATACGGGTGCTAACGATGACTCGCTCACTTTCTCACTGCCAGTTTACGCGGTAGATGCGGATGGTGACCGCTCCTCTATTACCGAAGGTTCGAACACACCAGAAGCTGCGCAAATTGTCATTCAAGTTCAAGATGACGTTCCTTCGATTGATGGCGTTGATGCGCTAGCCGTCGATGAAGACGATTTATCAAGCATTGGCTCCGATCAAAGCGACTCTGTGTTCGCGCAAGGTAGCTTCACGACGACTCAGGGCTCAGACCGTGTTGTAAGTTATCAATTAGAGAGCGGCACTGATCCACTCAATGGGTTGGAATCGCAGGGGCGATCTATCTCTCTGACGGAAACAACCAATTCAGATGGCAGCTTTACCTATTCTGCAACGGCAGAAGGGGACGCTATCTTCACCTTACAAGTGAACCCTGACGGTTCTTATTCATTTACCCTTGAAGGTCCAATCGATCATGCTGTGGGTAGCGATAGCTTAACTCTAGACTTCACTATTGTCGCAACGGACTTTGACGGTGACACCAGTTCACTTGTTCTACCGGTAACCATTGCCGATGATGTGCCAACCATTAATGACGTTGTCGCTCTTACCGTCGATGAAGATGACTTAAGTTTGGTAGGCTCTGACCAATCACAGTCAACGCTGGTCGAAGGTCAGTTTACGACAACTCAAGGTTCTGATGGCGTCGTACAGTATCAGTTGGATGTAAACGCTGATTCTTTAAATGGCCTGCAATCTCAAGGTCAAACCGTTTCCATTGCCGAAACGCAAAATGCAGATGGCAGTTACACCTACAGCGCAACGGCAAATGGCAGTGCAGTTTTCACATTAATTTTGAATACCGACGGCTCGTACAGTTTTGAGCTGCAAGGTCCAATTGACCATGCGGCAAATAGCGACAGCTTAACCCTTGATTTTAGCGTTATTGCTACAGACTTCGATGGTGACACAAGCCAAATCGTATTGCCTGTTACCATCGTGGATGATAAGCCAACTATTACCGATGTTGATGCGATTACTGTTGATGAAGATGATTTAGGCACGATTGGTTCGGACCAGACTGACCCGATTTCTATTGATGGTAGCTTCACCACCACACAAGGCTCTGACCGAGTGGTAAGTTATCAGCTTGATGCTTCTGCAACACCAGTTGACGGCCTTACATCACAAGGCGTGGCAGTTACGCTGACTGAAACCGCAAACGCTGATGGCAGCTTTACTTACGAGGCGACAGCGGGTAGTGAAGCGGTCTTTACGCTGACGGTGAATACTGATGGTAGCTATAACTTCACGCTTGAAGGTCCAATCGACCACGCGGTAGATAGCGATGAGCTGACACTCAACTTCCCAATCATCGCAACAGACTTTGATGGCGACACCACAAATGCCACTATCCCAGTGACAATCGTGGACGATAAGCCTGTTATTACCGACGTCGACACCATTACGGTTGATGAAGATGATCTAGCGTCAATTGGCTCAGACCAAAGCAATCCAATTTCTATTGATGGCAACTTTACTACCACACAAGGCTCTGACCGAGTGGTGAGCTACCAACTCGATGCTTCAGCAACACCAGTGGACGGTTTAACCTCGCAAGGTTTAGCGGTCACGCTAACAGAAACCGCAAATGGTGATGGTAGTTTCACTTATGAAGCGACTGCGGGTGGCAACCCAGTATTTACTCTGACAGTAGATACTGATGGCTCTTACAACTTCACGCTAGAAGGGCCAATTGATCACGCGGTGGATAGTGATGAGCTGACACTCAACTTCCCAATTATCGCAACCGACTTCGATGGCGACACCGTTACTGAAACCATTCCAGTCACGATTGTTGATGATGTACCGACCATCACAGCGGTGGATGCGTTGAGTGTCGATGAAGATGACCTTAGCGGCGTGGGCTCAGACCAAACTGACGCTGTGTTCGTTGAAGGCGCGTTTACCACTATTCAAGGCTCTGACCGAGTGGTGAGCTATCAACTGGATTCAACGGCTGATCCTGTTGCGGGGCTAACGTCTCAAGGTGAGGCGATTACCTTGGTGGAAACCGCCAACGGTGATGGCAGCTTTACTTATGTGGCGACCGCAGACGGCAATCCGGTATTCACGTTAAACGTAGCAACAGATGGCACTTACGATTTTACGCTGCAAGGCCCGATTGACCATGCAGCTAACAGTGACAGCCTGACGATTGATTTCCCAATTATTGCCACCGATTTTGATGGTGATACGACTTCGGCAACCATTCCAGTCACGATTACGGATGATGCACCAATCATCGATAATGTTTTGCCTCTGGCTGTAGACGAAGATGATTTATCAGGTATTGGCTCAGACCAAACTGACGCTGTGTTTGTTGAAGGCGCGTTCACCACTACCCAAGGTTCAGACCGTGTGGTGAGCTACCAACTTGATTCAACTTCTGATCCTGTTTCGGGGCTAACCTCCCAAGGTGAGCCAGTTACTCTGGTAGAGACTGCGAATGCTGATGGCAGCTTTACTTACGTGGCTACCGCGGATGGCAATCCGGTTTTCACCATGAACGTGAATGCTGATGGCACATACAATTTCCGTCTGGAAGGGCCGGTCGATCACGCGTTAAACAGCGATGAATTAGTACTGAACTTCCCAATCATTGCAACAGACTTTGACGGCGATACGACGACCGCGACCATTCCCGTCACGATTACTGATGACGTTCCAACTATCGACAACGTTGTTCCACTCACGGTGGACGAAGATGATCTCGCCTCAATTGGCTCAGACCAAAACGATGATGCGTTTATGTCGGGTTCTTTCACCACAACTGAAGGCTCAGACAGCGTTGTTAAATACCAGCTTGATGCAACAGCAGATCCAGTATCTGGGTTGACCTCTCATGGTGAGCCTGTCGTGCTTGCTGAAACTGCTAACGGCGACGGTAGTTTTACTTACACAGCCACGGCAGATGGCAATGCCGTATTTGAATTGATTGTGAAGCCAGATGGCAGCTACAACTTTACACTGCAAGGTCCACTAGACCATGCGGTGAATAGCGACAGTCTGCAAATCGACTTCCCGATTATCGCAACAGACTTTGATGGCGACACCTCATCGGAGACGTTACCTGTCACTATCGTTGATGATAAACCAACCATCACTGACGTAGACGCAATCCGTGTGGATGAAGATGACCTAGCGACGATTGGCTCTGACGGCTCAGATCCAATTTCAATCGATGGCAACTTCACTACAACGCAAGGTTCTGATGGGGTAGTAAGCTACCAATTAGATACTGCTGCAACGCCAGTTGATGGCCTAACATCGCAAGGTGTGGCAGTGACGCTGACGGAAACTGCAAACGGCGACGGTAGCTACACTTATGAAGCGACAGCAGGAACTGAAGCCGTATTTACGCTGACCGTGAATACGGATGGTTCATACAACTTCACGCTTCAGGGGCCAATTGACCATGCGACAGACAGTGATGAGCTGACACTGAACTTCCCAATCATCGCGACGGATTTTGATGGTGATACCACCACAGAAACGATCCCAGTCACCATCGTGGATGATAAGCCGACCATTACCGATGTCGATGCGATTACCGTTGATGAAGATGATTTAGGCACGATTGGCTCAGATCAAACTGACCCGATTTCAATCGATGGCAACTTCACCACCACACAAGGCTCGGACCGAGTGGTGAGCTATCAGCTTGATGCTTCTGCAACACCAGTTGACGGCCTTACATCACAAGGCGTGGCCGTCACGCTGACTGAAACCGCAAACGGTGATGGCAGCTTTACTTACGAGGCGACAGCGGGTACTGAAGCGGTCTTTACGCTGACAGTGAATACTGATGGTAGCTATAACTTCACGCTTGAAGGTCCAATCGACCACGCAGTAGATAGTGATGAGTTGATACTGAACTTCCCAATCATCGCGACCGACTTTGATGGCGACACCACAAATGCCACTATCCCAGTGACGATCGTAGACGATAAGCCAGTTATTACTGACGTGGATTCCATTACGGTTGATGAAGATGATCTAGCGTCAATTGGCTCAGACCAAAGCAACCCGATTTCTATTGATGGTAACTTCACCACCACGCAAGGTTCAGACCGAGTGGTGAGCTACCAACTCGATGGCACATCAACACCAGTTGACGGTTTAACCTCGCAAGGTGTGGCTGTCACGCTAACAGAAACTGCAAATGGTGATGGCAGTTTTACCTACGAAGCAACAGCGGGCTCTGAAGCGGTCTTTACGCTGACTGTGAATACTGATGGCTCTTATAACTTCACGCTAGAAGGGCCGATTGATCACGCGGTTGATAGTGACGAGTTGACACTAAACTTCCCAATTATCGCAACCGACTTTGATGGCGACACTGTCACTGAAACCATTCCAGTCACGATTGTTGATGATGTACCGACCATCACAGCGGTGGATGCGTTAAGTGTCGATGAAGACGACCTTAGCGGTGTGGGTTCCGACCCTGGCGGCGATCTGTTCGTTGAAGGCGCGTTTACGACCACTCAAGGCTCTGACCGAGTGGTGAGCTATCAACTGGATTCAACGGCTGATCCTGTTGCGGTGCTAACGTCTCAAGGTGAGGCGATTACCTTGGTGGAAACCGCGAATGGCGACGGCAGCTTTACTTATGTTGCGACCGCTGACGGCAATCCTGTCTTCACGTTGAATGTCGCAACAGATGGTACGTACGACTTTACGCTGCAAGGTCCGATTGACCATGCAGCTAACAGCGACAGCCTGACGATTGATTTCCCAATTATTGCCACCGATTTTGATGGTGATACGACTTCGGCAACCATTCCAGTCACGATCACGGATGATGCACCAATCATAGATAATGTTGTGCCTCTTGCAGTAGACGAAGATGATTTATCAGGTATTGGCTCAGACCAAACTGACGCTGTTTATGTTGAAGGCGCGTTCACGACCACTCAAGGTTCAGACCGTGTGGTGAGCTACCAACTTGATTCAACGGCTGATCCTGTTTCAGGTTTAACTTCTCAAGGTGAGCCTGTTACTTTGGTAGAGACTGCGAATGCCGATGGCAGCTTCACTTACGTGGCTACCGCGGATGGCAATCCGGTTTTCACCATGAATGTGAATGCAGACGGCACATACAACTTCCGTCTAGAAGGGCCAATCGATCACGCGTTAAACAACGATGAGCTAGTACTGAACTTCCCAATCATTGCAACAGACTTTGATGGCGATACGACGACCGCGACCATTCCAGTTACGATTACTGATGACGTTCCAACCATTGACAACGTTGTTCCACTCACGGTGGACGAAGATGATCTCGCTTCAATTGGCTCAGACCAAAACGATGATGCGTTTATGTCGGGGTCTTTCAGCACAACTGAAGGCTCGGACAGCGTTGTTAAATACCAGCTTGATGCAACAGCAGATCCAGTAGCAGGGTTAACCTCTCATGGTGAGCCTGTCGTACTTGCTGAGACAACAAATGGTGATGGCAGCTTTACTTACACTGCCACAGCAGATGGCAATGCCGTATTTGAACTGGTGGTGAAGCCAGATGGCAGCTACACCTTTACTCTGCAGGGCCCACTAGACCATGCGGTGAATAGCGACAGTCTGCAAATCGACTTCCCGATTATCGCAACAGACTTTGATGGCGACACCTCATCGAAGACGTTACCTGTCACCATCGTTGATGATAAACCAACCATCACTGACGTAGACGCAATCCGCGTGGATGAAGATGACTTAGCGACGATTGGCTCCGACGGCTCAGATCCAATTTCAATCGATGGCAACTTCACTACAACGCAAGGCTCTGATGGGGTAGTAAGCTACCAATTGGATGCTGCTGCAACGCCTGTTGACGGTCTAACATCACAAGGTGTGGCCGTCACGCTGACTGAAACCGCAAACGGCGACGGTAGCTACACTTATGAAGCGACAGCAGGAACTGAAGCCGTATTTACGCTAACAGTAAACACGGATGGCTCATACAACTTCACGCTGCAAGGGCCAATCGACCATGCGGTAGACAGTGATGAGCTGACGCTGAACTTCCCAATCATCGCAACGGATTTTGATGGTGATACCACCACAGAAACGATCCCAGTCACCATCGTGGATGATAAACCGACCATTACTGATGTCGATGCGATTACCGTTGATGAAGATGACTTAAGTACGATTGGCTCAGACCAAACTGACCCGATTTCAATCGATGGTAACTTTACCACCACACAAGGCTCGGACCGAGTGGTGAGCTATCAGCTCGATGCTTCTGCAACACCTGTAGCTGGACTCACATCACAAGGCGTGGCAGTCACACTGACGGAAACCGCAAACGGCGATGGTAGCTTTACTTACCAAGCGGCAGCGGGGACTGAAGCGGTCTTTACGCTGACAGTGAATACCGATGGCTCTTATAACTTCACGCTAGAAGGTCCAATCGACCACGCGGTAGATAGTGACGAGCTGACACTGAACTTCCCAATCATCGCAACCGACTTTGATGGCGACACGTCTGCTGAGACAATTCCTGTCAAGATCGTTGATGACAAACCGACACTTGGTGGCATCGAAGCAACAAGTGTGCAAACGGTTGACGAGGACGATATCCCAACAGTCGGATCTGATGGTACGCAGTCGAACAGCATTGCAGGTAACTTCATCGCGACTGATGGCTCTGATGGCATTGTGGAGTACAGCGTTTCTGACCTGACGACGCCAGTACAAGGCCTGACCTCTGGCGGTCAATCACTGGTTATGGTTGAAGTATCAAACGCAGGTGGCGTTTCAGTTTACGAAGCTCGTATTGATGGCACGACGACACCGGTATTCCGTGTGACCCTCGATGCCTCTGATGACAGCTACGCCTTCGATTTGCTTGCTCCTCTCGATCATCCAAATGCTGATGGCCAAAATGAACTGGTCATCAATTTACCGATAAACGCGACTGACTTTGATGGAGACGTGTCGAACAACATCACCTTACCAATTACGGTTGTGGATGATGTTCCGACCATTGACGGTTTACTAGCAGGCAGCGAACAAACCGTTGATGAAGATGACCTACCAGCAGGTACGGATGCTGCAAGTGCAGAAGATACTGTTATTTCAGGTACTTTTGATATCACCGAAGGTGCTGACCAAGTTGCTTCTATTCAGCTGAGTGACCTGACCACGCCTGTTGCGTCACTGACTTCAGATGGTGAAGCTATCACCTTAGTTCTGTCTTCTAGCGCAAACGGCGTGAACGTATACCAAGGTGTCGCAGGCAATCCTGCTGAAGTGGTGTTCGAACTGACGTTGGATGCAACGAACAACACCTACGAGTTCGATTTACAGAAGCCGCTTGATCATCCCGATGGTAATCAGCAAAACGAGATTGTTATTAACCTCCCTGTGACGGCGACAGATAATGATGGTGATACTTCACCAGCCTTCACATTGCCAATTACCGTTGTGGACGATGTTCCAGTTGTTACCAATATTGAAAGTCTACGTGTCGACGAAGATGACTTACCTCTTGGTTCTGATGGAACGAAAGAGCCATTAACGGTATCAGGTGAGTTCGAAGTCACTAGCGCAGATGGTATTGATGCTTTCGAATTGGATCTAAGCTCAAATCCTATCCCGAATCTGAAATCGGGTGGAGAAGAGGTAACACTTTCTCAAGACGTTGGCGCTTCAACTGCTGACGCGCTTGTTTACGTGGGACAAACACCGGGTGGAGTGACGGTCTTCACGTTGACACTTCATCAAGATGGTAAATACGACTTTGAGTTATCTGGTCAGTTAGATCACGCGGTTAACTCTGATGAGATTTTGTTGAATCTACCTGTGAAGATCACGGATGGCGACAACGATACCATCACTGCGACCTTGCCAGTTACGATCGTAGATGACAAACCAACCATTGATGCTATTAGCTCTGGTAGTACCTTGTCTGTGGATGAGGATGATATTCCAAGCCAAGGTTCGGACGACACGCCAGAATCCAATATCATTGGTGGCAACTTTGACGTTACTGATGGTGCCGACTCTATCGTTAGCTTCCAGTTGGATAGTTTAACATCGCCTGTTTCTGGCCTTACCTCAGGTGGTCAACCGCTTGAGTTGGTTGAGTTTTCAAATTCAAACGGTGTGATTGAGTACCGAGCTTATGTACAAGGTACGACGGACACCGTCTTTAAACTGACGCTAAATGGTTCAGCAGACAGTTATGAATTTGAACTGTTGGGTGCACTTGATCATCCTGCGGGTAACGATGAAAACTCGTTGGTCATTAACTTCCCAGTCAACGCGACTGATTTTGATGGCGATGTGTCCAATAACATCACCTTGCCGATCACCGTGGTGGACGATGTCCCAGCTATTGTGAAAGTGACAGACTCTAGCCAACAAACCGTTGATGAAGATGATCTTTCCGGTGGCTCTGACACGACAAGTAGTGATTCAACGGTATTGAACGGCGGATTTGAGGTCGTTGCTGGTGCAGACAAGATTGTCAGCTACCAAGTTTCAGACCTCGATGCAGTCGTGTCTGGTTTAACGTCGAACGGCAGCAGCATCGAGTTGAATCTAGTAAGCACGAATGGTGGAGTAACCAGTTACGAAGCGGTTATTACTGGCACATCAACTAAGATCTTCACGCTGTCTCTTGATGCGAATAATGACAGCTACCAATTTGAGCTGTTGGGACCAATCGACCATGACGCTGTTCAAGGTGAAAACAACCTTGTCATTGATATTCCAATTACAGTAACAGACTTTGATGGTGACACGTCATCATCACTGAATCTTCCAATTACCGTAGTTGATGACATTCCCGAAATTAAATCAGCAGATGCTTTGGCTGTTGATGAGGATGACCTTGCCAACGGCTCTCAGGCAACCAACAAAGACAGCCTAGAAGTAACGGGCAATTTCGATACGGTGGAAGGGGCAGATACCGTTGTCTCTTATCAGCTGGATCTTACTTCTAACCCGATACCAGGAGTAACTTCAGGTGGTTTTGCGGTGACGTTAGTTCAAACCGCGGTAAGCAACAACAACTTTACTTATCAAGGTCAAACACCTGATGGTAACTCAGTGTTCACACTAGTTTTGAACGCTGACGGCTCTTACAAGTTTACGCTTGAGGGTGCGCTAGATCACTCAACTCAAGGCGAAGATACACTCATACTTGATCTCCCAGTCTTTGCGACCGATGTCGATGGTGATACGGCAGGTATTAACTTACCAGTGACGATTACCGATGATGTTCCAACCTTGCACGATGCATCTATTTCGCGTGTTGAGGGGCAAGGCAGCCGCACGGTTCGTTTATTCCGAGACCCTGTAGAGGGGGATGATGACCTTGGTGCTGACGGCGCACAAGTGACTTCATTCTCGGCTGATGATTCAGGCATTTACTTTAAGCAAAATGGTGTTGATTCTGATTCTGTCGATTTGAACGGCAGCGACCAAGTCGTATTTGTTCACAAGGTTCTTGACGGAGTGGATACTGAAATCGGTCGTTTGGTTGTTCGAACCGATGGCAGTGTGTCATTCCGTCCGAATGACGACCTTGACCATACCGAAACCGACTCGATTGATTTCACCATCAACGTTGTTGCAACCGATGGTGATGGCGATATCGCAGATGCCGATGTGGATATCTCGATAAGAGACCGCAATGCGCAAATTGACACGTCTACCGTTACTGCGTTCGAAGACCAAGGGCGTGATGGTGTCGTTGTGGGCGTTGACTCTGCAAATACTCAGGACAACTTGTCGACGCTGGATGTTAGCCCTGCGAAAGTCGACTTGGTTATCAATTTACACGATATCGACCGTAACGAGAGCTTAGGTGACATCACTATTCGAGATGCTGATACTCACAACGGTACGTTCTACTACAGAGACGGCAGTGGCAACTACATTGAATTAACATCTGTGGGCAATACGGTTGTTCTCGACGCATCAAATGTTGAGCAGTCATTCAATGGTGAGCTTGTCTCGTTAGATAACTTGTACTTCGTACCAGATCGTCATACATCAACCGATGCTTCTGGTATCGATCCTCGTATCCGCGTGGAAATTCTTAACAATGGTACGCCAGATCATACGATTAATGGTCGTTTAGACATTGAAGTTGCTGCCGTCGCAGATATTGCAACGTGGACGGCAAGCAGCGAATTTAACTACTCGGTTGATGAAGATGGAAACAATGTCGCACTTAACATCACGGCTGAAACCCAAGACACTAGTAACCCAGAAGGCATTGTGTACGAGCTTGTCTTTACACAAGGAGAAGGTAACGCAGAGTTAGTCTATTCAGATGGTAGTGCGATACCAAAATCCGGTGGTGTTTATCTGGTGGATGCAAGCCGAATTGATGAAGTTCAAGTTGATCCGATAGATAACTTCTCGGGCGAAATCAGAATTGATGTCACCGCTATTACGACGGAAAACAACAATCCACTGCTTGGGAAAGATACCGCTCGCTCAGAAACCGAAACCATCATTATTGATGTAAACCCAGTTGCGGATAAAGGTAGTTTTACTGTAAACCGAATTAATGTGTTTGAGGATAATGCTCGAACTCAAAATACGGTAGACCCTGTCACTGATCACGACCCACTCCAATTAAGTGAAGTGATCACCATGAAACCATCAGCGGACTTAGATGGTTCTGAAGCGTTATTTGTGCGCATTTCTAACTTCTCAATTGATGGGGTTACTTTGGTGTGGCTGGACTCAGCAAACCCAAGTCAGATAGTAGAAGTGACCGATTCAGGCGGCAATGTACTTTATTACGAAGTGCCAGAGTCTGAATTAGCGAACGTCGAAGTTCTTCCTCCTTTGCACAGCAATGATGACTTTACTTTCAATGTCGAAGGAATTGTGAAAGACACAGCATCATTGTCTACCGGTACGACAGAAGATGTGTTGTCACTGGGCAGTAAGACCGTCATCGTTGGTGTAAAAGGTGTTGCTGACATACCAGACACGGTATTAATTGACGCGGGGAACGTTTGGAACCGATTCGTAGACGGAGATGTGGCCGGGATAGAGACGACTATTGAAGAGAATGCTGTTGTAAACCTCAACTTCTCGGTTGTATCAGGTGAAGTTGCCGATAGACCACAGGATGATTCAGAAGCCATTACTGTTATCCTGTCCAACATCCCCGACGGTGTTCGTGTCGTAGATTCAGACGGTTCAAGCGTTGACCTCACCTTTGTTGGCTATGATGGTAACGGTCAACCGATTTACGAAGCAAACATCACTGGGCTGAATTTTAATTCCGGTATTCAAATTATTCCGGAAGCCTCTTCAACTGAAAACATTGCGATTACAGGGACGATCATTGTTACCGAGAATGATGGTCATAGTCGTGTGATTGAAAGAGAGGTAAGGATCAAGGTCGAACCCGTTATTGACGCTCAAGATAACTACGTTGTCCGATCGGAGGGAGATGAAGATACGCGCTTTGACATCGATTGGAAACCGACGCTCGTACAAAGCCCTGATACCGATGAATTCTTTAGTGATGTAACCATCTCTGGATTTCCTCCAGGCAGCACGGTCTATGTAGATGGTGTGGCACAAACGCTTGTTTCTGGAACACTAACGCTTTCACCGCAAGCCGGTGAATCAGAACAAGATTTTTCCGCTAAAATCTCTCAAAGTGGCTATGTTCAAGTTCAGTTGGAGCAGGATTCAAGTACTGACTTTGACTTGACCACAACCGTCACTGTGAAAGAGATTGACCATGAATATGTTGACGCTTCGAATCCCGGTGAAGGTATCGCTGAGAAAACCATCAATGGTACGGTGAATGTCCAAGTTAATCCAATCGTTGAGCCAGAGGATAAGACGGGGGCAATAGACGACCAAACCCGTCTGCTTGTCACTGAAAGTGGTGGTGGTGCTACCGATATCGTGAAGTCAGACGATCAAGGTAACATTGACTTTACGATCAACACTTCTATGGGGGGCGAATCTGGCGCTCATATCATTAAATACCAAGAGTTTGATGCGTCTTCAGATGAAGTGGTGACTCAACTTGTTGTTCAATTTCACAATGTGGACCCTGAGATCCTCAACCAATTGGTTATCGTCGGTGCACTAAATGAAGGTGGAGGTCGTTGGACAGTAACTAATGAAGACAACTTCTCAATTAAAGCGCCGTCTGGACTTGATTTAACACCAAACGATGACAGCGACGATGGCGATAACGGTGGTCTCTCTCAAATTGGCTTAACCATTTACGCAGAAGTGAATGATTTGGGCGAAGATTTGGGCAACGAAAAAGATGCGACGGTCGTGCGTCAAACGGATGTGACACTAGAGTTTCCAACCGTCCTCACACCGAAAATGAGTGTAGCGGCAGAGATTCAGGTGGCTGATGATGTTCAAATTCAAGCGTTGGAAGACAATTCTATTAACCTTGGTGCTCAGTTGACGTCGAAAGTCGATGCGATTAATGCAGATGGTGTGGAGGATGTCTTGACTATTATCGTCGACCCGACAGCTCCTGGCATTCCTCCTGGTTTGGTGATCACGGGGACGGATGTTGATTTTGTCAATGGTAAATACGTGTTCCAAGCCCATATCGATGCGAGTGGAAATATTACTGGCCTTGATGGTTTGACGATGCACTTGGCAGAAGATTACGCAGGTGATTTCGAATTGCCAATTCGGTTTGTCACTAAAGACACTGAGTCCGGTGATGAAAAAGAAAATAATGTCCAGTTTCCAGTTCAGGTTTTACCGGTTGCAGACGTTCCGAGTTCAGCCGGGGATCAGCCGTTGGATAGCGATGTCACACCAAATGTAAGAGTAGATATCGTCGGTACTTTCGGCTTGGATGCAAACAAACAACCTGTGACTGATCTAAATAACGACGTTCCCACGGCGGATGGTGTTGGTTACGAAGATGGCTTAATCCAACTTAACTTGAGTGTTGATTTTGCCGATCAATTTAACAACACTCAAGGTGGTCGAGAAACACTAACGAACATCAAGTTAGAGCTTGATGACACAACATTAGGTGAGTTTGTTGATGCCAATGGTAACAGCTTAGGAACCAGTATTGAGTTTAATGAAGCTGAGATTTTAGCTGGTGCGCTTGACAATGTTCTGTTTAAGCCAAAAGAAAATTACCCCGTAGGTGGTGGCCAAAATACCGTCAAGATTAATATCGAGGGAGAAATTACTGATGAAGCTGTGTTTGATCAGTCTATCTTGAATAACTCTGGCGATAATATAGATGTGAGAACCTTCACTGACGATGTCACATTTGAAGTTACGCCAGTCGTTGATGACATTACCATTACAGGTGCCGATCCGACGCAGCCAATCACGGTGATTGGTGACGAAGATACTTTAATTTCGCTGAATCAATCGGGCTCTGGTGTTTCGATCAGCCTGAACGATAATGACGGTTCTGAGAGTTTCGTTTCACTCAAGTTAACGGGACTTCCTGATGACTTTATCGTTAAATCCAATTCCTCTGATTATGTTGTTAAGAACAACGGTGGGGGCGAATGGAGTATTCAACTAAAAGATCTCACTCAGACGTCCATTGACCTGAGTGACATCCAAATTAAACCGCCAAAACACTTTAGTGGCGAGGCTGAGATAGGTATTACGGTCTTCATTCAAGAGGAGTTGCTACAAGTTCCAACGGAACGAAACAACAACTTTACGCTTATTGTCAATCCTATTGGTGATGATGTTGATGTGAACCCCGACACTTCGGCTGCAGGTAATGAGGGCGAAGACATTGTTATTAATGTAAATGCGTTAGTGGTTGATAACAAAGAGTCCATCGGAGATGGTGCAAACTACCAGGAAAATGATCCAGAGACGCTGAGAGTTGAGGTCTCAAATGTCCCTGATGGGGCGAGCGTTTCATTACCTGATGGGACAGTATTTACTGACCAAGGCGGCGGCGTTTTTGTCTTAGAAATCAATGCTCAAGACTTGGATCAAGTGGTGTTTAATTCTGGTGATCGCAACGATAACTCATGGGATGGTTCGCTGCATTTCAAAGTGCAAGCCGTTGATACTGGGCTCGATGGCAGTCAAAGCTTGGGCTCCGCAGAGGAGTTTGATGTCACTGTTGATGTTGAAGCAGTGAACGATCGTCCAGAGTTCGTCAACACCGTGGATGTGGAAACACCAGAAGATACGCCAATGCTGCTTGATGGTTTCAGCATTACCGATATTGATGCCGTACTCGATGATCCGAATGCTGAATACGTACTCAATGTGAACGTCGACAGCGGTATCTTGGAGCTTAATCCAACGCTCATCGCTACTTACAACCTAACCGTGAGCGGTGATGGTACGGACTCCGTTGAACTGAAAGGCACAGTGGCCGATCTAAACAATGCCATTGCAGACGGTCTGATTGAGTTTAATCCAGACCTGAACTTCTTTGGTGACGTTCAGGTGGACGTGACAGTCGATGACCAAGGTAATGAAGGTATCGTAATTGGTGGGGTAGATGACACCCTAAATACCAACAGCAGCAGCTTCAATATTGAAGTGACAGCGGTGAATGATACCCCAGAAACTACGCCAGTGACGCTACCGGATATTAAAGAAGATAGTGGTGTGTTCTCCATCTCTGAAGCGGATCTTATTGCGAATGCGACAGACGTAGAGAACGATAACCTCACGGTCAGCAATGTTCAGTTAACGGATCCGAATTCGGGTAGCATTACTTTCAACAGTGGTACGGGAGAGTGGGAATTTACCCCAGCACCAGATTACAACGGTCCAGTTGAAATCACGTACACCATTACAGATGATGGCACGACAAGTGGTGCATTCGATCCTAAATCGGTTAACGGCAGCGCATCGTTCAACGTAACGGAAGTCAATGATGCTCCAACGACGTCTGAAGTGGTACTTTCTGATATCGCAGAAGACAGTACGGCGGTTGAAATTACCCAAGCTGATTTGTTAGCGAATGCTTCTGACATTGAAAACGACACCTTGATGGTGAGTAATGTCCAGTTGGTTGACCCAAGCAGCGGCACATTGGATTTCGACAACGTAACAGGTACATGGTCATTTACTCCTGCGCCTGGCTACAACGGCAAGGTCGATCTGACCTACGACATTACCGACAACGGTACAACGAACGGTGTTTCTGATCCTCAAACGGTGTCAGGAACGGCGACCTTCGAAGTCACTGAGGTGAACGATGCACCGGTAACATCAGAGGTAACGTTGAGTAGTACGGAAGAAGATGGTGGTTCGGTAACTATTACGGCTACTGAGTTGCTGAGCAACGCAAGTGATCCTGAGTCAGACAACTTGACCGTCGATAATGTTGCGTTAGTGGACCCAACTTCCGGCACGTTGACTCAAGTGAGTGCGACAGAGTGGACGTTTGAACCCGCAGCAGATTTCTTTGGTGACGTTAATTTCACTTATGAAATCACAGATGACGGAACCACTAACGGCGCTCCAGACCCAATTACAATCGCGGGCACAGCAGTGTTGAATGTTGAAGCTACCAATGACGCACCTGAAATCACTGCAGCGTCGGTAACGGATACGATCAATGAAGCTGATGGCCAGAAAGTAACGGGTATTAGTGTGAGTGACGTCGACTTTGCGGGCGCACAAGCAAATGAAAGCATGACCGTGACTCTTACAGTTACCGAGGGCGACCTTCGTGTCGAGCCGCCAGCAGGTAGTGGTGTGACTGTTGGGGCGGGGATGGCTGGTGAAATAACCCTAATGGGCACACCAGATAATATTAACTCCGTTCTTGGAGCAACAGACGCTTCTGAGGGTGTATTTGTGGATGCAGGAGATGTCAACGCAGCTTCAATCACTTTATCGGTGAAAGTCGAGGACAACGGCGTGTACTTCGAAAATGCATCGGGTACCGCATTGGAGGCGAATCAAGACTTCACTATCAATGTGACACCTGTAGCTGATGCACCTACATTGAGTATCAATCCTCAGTTTAATTACATTCGTCAAATTGCGGCTAGCCAAACCGCGAGCAGTCAAGGTTTAGCGATTGTCGGAATCATGGCGGCGCTTACTGATGTTGACGAGGTGCTGTCTTTGGAGCTAACGGGCGTACCAGCTAGTGCTGAGGTAACAAGTGGCGTTTCTCCATCAGGCATTAGCTTCGATGGTACCACTTGGACAGTACCAAGCGATGAAATTGATACGCTAGAAATTGTCGCAACAGATACTAACAGTGGTATTGATGTCGGTTCTTACGATATTTCGCTTACGGCGATATCAACGGAATCTAATGGCGATGAAGCGCAGTCTTCACCTGTCCAAATTAGTTTGAATGTGAGTAGTGATAGCGACGATATTGACCAGTCAACCGCAGTGGACGACAGCTATTTAGTCGGTGGAGACACAGGTATCAATTTGATTGGTGGCGACGGTGACGACGTTATTCTGGGTGGCGATGGCGATGACGTTCTTATCGGTGGCTTAGGCTCAGATATCTTAACGGGTGGAGACGGCAGCGATATCTTCAAGTGGACGGTAGACTCCGTTGATGAAGGGGCAGTGGATACCATTACTGACTTCACTGTTAACGAAGACAGCATCGATTTACGTGAAGTTATCTCTGATCTCAATAACTCAATGATCGACATGGATGATCTGCTTGGTCACATTTCGGCAGACTACGATGCATCGACGGAAAGTGTTTCTCTGAACATTACGACGGATGCAAATGTTCAACAGACTATTGTCGTGGAAAACTTAGGTACTTCAATCGACTTCAACGGTCTCAGCTCCAATGAGATTGTAGAGTCATTGCTGAACAACGGTGTTATTGATAACGGATAAACCTATATATAAC
>NZ_WXWS01000257.1:0-18667 GCF_009904715.1 Vibrio sp. V42_P2S4T144
GCAATGGCAAGAGCGCCATGATGATGAGCATAAAATCCGTCGAGACGACCATCGGAGCCCGTACCAACGAGACCGAGCACGCATTCTTCACTCGGCTGCATTTCGACGCCTACAAGCAAAAACCCAAGTACACGGCAATAGCTTGGAAGACTTTCACCGCAGTCGGTTAACACACTCCTTAGAAGCGTCGCAACTCGGGACCGGTATCGTCGCCCAGTTAAAGAAAAAACAACCAGAGTTCCGTGAACTATTACCATCAGACAGCTTAATTGATTCATTATGTTTGGCTCACGACATCGGGCATCCTCCATACGGTCATGGGGGAGAAGTCGCTCTAAACTACGTAATGCGCGAACATGGCGGCTTCGAGGGGAACGCCCAAACCTTTCGTATCGTCACTAAGTTAGAGCCTTATACCGAGCATTTCGGAATGAATTTATCACGCCGCACGCTGTTTGGTTTGATTAAGTACCCTGCCCTCATTAGTCAAACACGCTCCGTCAAGTTGCCTCAACCAGCCGAGCATCAACGTAAACTAAAAGCAAAAGATTGGAGCCCAGCTAAAGGCATTTATGATTGTGATAAAGACTTATTTGATTGGGTAATTGCACCGCTTTCTGACAACGACAAGGCATTGCTTAGTCTGATGCGTTCAACGCCAGAATCGGAGTTTGAGCACAGTAAAACGCGTTTTAAATCAATCGACTGCTCAATCATGGAGCTAGCAGATGATATCGCCTACGGTGTTCATGATTTAGAAGATGCAATCGTACTTGGTATGGTGACACGTCAGCAATGGCAAGAAGGCGCAGCAAGTCAATTAGCGGACTGTGGCGACCCGTGGTTTGAAGCTCATATCGATTCCATCGGACAGATGCTATTTAGCGGTAAGCACCATGAGCGGAAAGATGCCATCGGTGGTATGGTTAACGCGCTACTGACCAGCATTTCAATCAAAGCGGTGGATGAGCCGTTTAATAACCCGTTACTGTCTTGGAATGCGTGTTTAGAACCACAGATGGCACGTGCACTTGACGTACTCAAGCACTTTGTCAGCACCTTCGTTATCCAAGTCCCGCAGGTCCAGATCGTTGAGTATAAGGGTCAGCAAATTATTATGGATATTTTTGAAGCGTTAACAGCAGACCCAGAGCGCTTACTACCCGTTCATACAAAAGAGCTGTGGTGTCAGGCGAAGAGCGAAAGCAATAAGATGAGGGTCATCGCCGATTACATTTCTGCAATGACCGATGGTCACGCACAAAAGCTACACCGCCAACTTTTCTCTTCCATCGTTCTTTAGTAACACTCAACCTTTCAAATAATTCTTTTCAAAAACGCCCGGAGGCATCTGGGCGATTTGGAATTCGATCATATTTTCAAAGGCATGCATAAGCGGTGTAAAGTCTCGCTCGGGTTCAAGCAAGCGAAGCGAATGATAACCTGCCTCGACTGTCGATAAGCTATTCTCAGAGGGCGCCTTACGAATGGTGTAGTGCCCTTGTAGTTGCTTAGGCAACTGCACGGTTGGGAGTGGATGTAAGTTGCTTGAGAGTTGCCACATTTTGTACGCTTTTTTCCACGTACCATCGAGCAAAATCAAACGTATTTTCTTAGATACACTATGACTCGCTTGAGTGATTTCAGAAATGCATCGTGACCCTTCTGATGGGTAAAGAACAAAATGTTGATATGACTCATCCGCTAATAAGTGATTTAAGACATCATCACAAGAAAAGTCCTCTCCTATCAAACAAATACAGTTATCTAAACTCAAATTGAGAATCCGTGCCGTACCAAGCGGACGATGTTCTTCACTCGTGTGCTGAAGAATGATAAGTTCTACCTCGCTTGCCAGCGGTACAATCCATTGGCAAATACACGCTTTTTGCGATTTTCCACAACGAGAACAATAACGAGACATAGAGTGAACCTTTATACCTTGCTGAGTATTATCAGCGTGATCTGTTTGATACTTCAATTTGAACCAATGGCAAGCCTAACCGAGTGGCACAGCTACAATATACGCCATGGTGAATGGTGGCGAATCGTAACAGGAAATCTCACACATACCAACTTTGCGCACTTAGGAATGAACCTCGCCGGATTGTGGATCATTACTTTTATTTTTCGCCCAAGCACTCGTAACTTCCTTATCGTTTTTTCAATCTTATGTGCATGTGTTGGTGCGCTGAATTTGTTTACCAACATGTCGGTGTACGTGGGTTTATCCGGCGTATTACACGGATTGTTTGGATTTTGGGCGCTCAGAGAAGTCTTTGAAAGCAGAAGAAGCAGTGTGTTGTTAGTCGGAGGGCTAATCGCCAAAGTAGCATGGGAGCAGGTCTATGGCCCATCAAGCAGTACTGCTGAGCTTATCGGTGCAAACGTTGCTATTGATGCTCATATGTTTGGCGCACTCGGTGGGTTAGTAATGGCTTTACTGGAAAAAGGCCTTCGCCGTCGTTTATTCGGATAAAAAATCCCGAACCACGAAAGAGGTGCTGGTTCGGGAAAGCAGTAATAGGGAAGCAGATATTGTTCTGAATTCAGACTCAATATCTGCAATACATCAAGCTACAGTAAAATGCGGTCTTCGTTTTTCTTAACTGTCGCTTCACCAATGCCTTTTACGCTCTTCAAATCTGCTGCCGTTTTAAAAGGGCCATGTTCCTCGCGGTAGTCCACTATACTCTGCGCTTTCTTCTCACCTATACCTTTCAACATGGTCGCAATTTCTTCAGCAGTGGCCGTGTTGATATTTACAGTAATTTCAATTCCTTCATATTTGTCAGTGGCTGAATCCGCAGCCATGCTAAAAGGTGCAAAAACAAATAAGCACAATGTCAAAATCCATTTCATATTGAACATACAATCTCCAAAATAGTAGGCTAAAAACAGTCATCGAGAGCGAGTCACTATCAAGTTTGCAATGGAAAGCAATATGGTTATGCATTTAACAAACTGAGATGACCCGGAATTCACAACGGCCGCTATCACTTAAACGCGCACTAATTTAAGTAATGCCTATTGATGATAGAAGTTCATAAAGACAAAAATAAAACGGACCGCTTATGCGGTCCGTTTTATTCAACATACAAATTACACTAATTGTGCTTAGTTGCTCACAACAAAGTACTCAATGTCAGTATTTGCACGCAGTACGGCTAGTACAGATGATAAGTCTTGCTGAGAAGATGCACGCTGCATTTGCATCGCAACTTGATCTTCTAACTCACTATCTAGCTCTGCGTTTACAGCATCAAGCTCGATGATAATGATGTTACCTTCAAGATCTTTAGACTGACCGTATACTGGTTTACCATCGACTGGTTTTGCCATCGCGAATACCGTTGTTGCCAACGGAGAACGACGATCTACTGTCTCTTGTTCACCAAAGGCAAGATTGTTTTCAGCAAGCACGTTCGTCTTACCTTCTTTCAATGCCGCAACGACTTGTGTTCCAAGCTCCATCGCTTCTTGCTCACCTTTAACACGAGATAGCTCTGCAACAACCTGATCTTTCACTTCTTCTAGTGGAAGAACTGTCTCGTCACGCGCATCTTCAACACGAACAACGATAATATGCTCAGGCGCAACTTCGATAGCTTCAGAGTTTAGGCCATCTTCTTTAACTTCAGGACTTAGGATAGCTTGCATTACAGCAGGGCTACGAAGCACTTCAGGTGCATCAACCTGAGAAATAAAGTCCGTTGTCTTCACTTCTTGGTTAACCGCTTGAGAAGCATCATACAATGAGTCTGGGTATTCAAACGCTACGCGCTCAAGCTCATTTTGCAACTCGTAGAATTGATCGATAGCTTGTTGGTCAACCATCTCTTGTTTGATTTCAGCAGCGACTTCTTCAAATGGCTTCGCCACAGAATCTTTTAGCTCTTCAAGCTTGATAATGTGATAGCCAAAGTCCGACTTTACTAGACCCGACGTATCGCCAGGATTCTTCAGTGCGAATGCCGCTTCTTCAAAAGCAGGGTCCATCACATCACGCTCGATCCAACCTAAGTCACCACCGTTTTCAGCGCTGCCAAAATCGTCAGATTTCTCTTGAGCAAGCGTCGCAAAATCTGCACCCGCGTTTAGCTCATCTAGGATAGCTTGCGCTTTTGCTTCATCGTCCCCTTCTACAAGAATGTGAGCGACACGGCGTTGCTCTTCTGAAGAGTATTTGTTTAAGTGCTCGTCGTAGTACTTTTTCACCTCAGCATCAGAAACATTAACTTGTTCCTTTAGCGCTTCAGCTGACAGTTCGATGTAAGAGACTTTAACCTGCTCTGGGCGTGTAAAGTTGTCTGGGTTTGCTTTGTAGTACTCTTGAATTTCTTCGTCGGTCAATTCAATATTTTTCGCGAACTCCGCTAAGTCGATCTGAATCGTGCGAATATCACGAGTTTGAGTGAACAGCTTGCCTTCTGCTTGTACTTCACCCGGCAGAATAAATTCACTGTTTTGTAGCGCATTCAGCAGTTGCTCACGAACCAATTCACGACGCATGTACTCAGCAAAAGAGTCTGGCGAAAAGCCTGCACGACGCAAAGAAGCTTGATAGATCTCTTGATCAAACTGACCATTAGATTGGAACTGAGGCATGTCTAGAATCATGCTACGCACTTGAGTGTCGCTGATTCGCAGACCCAAAGCTTCAGCTTGTTGGTCAAGCAACACGTCATTGATCATTCGATCTAAAACGGATTTGCGGAAAGATTCAACATATGCAGGGTCAGCCAGCATTTGAGAGAAGTAGTCACCCAACTGAGCTTGCATACGGTTACGCTCATTTTGGTATGCCATCTCGAACTCACCACGAGGAATCTCAGTGTTACCGACTTTCGCTGCAGAGTTGTTGCTACCACCAACGATGTAGCTACCTACACCTGCAAATACGAAAGACAGGATGATAAGTCCAAGGATAATTTTGACCGCGATGCTATTCACGCCTTCGCGTAGTCGATCCATCATAATTTAACTGCTCTCCACAATTGAAGCCTACTGCTTCTATCTAATAGAAATAATGGCGCAATAATATCAGAAAAAGAAATGCGCATCAGTATGATGCGCATAATTTAAGAAAGTTCGGCTCGAAGTTTGTAAATTTTTGTTCGAAACTTATTGTTTGAGCAAAAGTTAAGCAAATGGCCGGTTACAGAAATAACGCCGTGATTAGTTACAAGCGTCTTTCAGTGCTTTACCAGCTTTGAAAGCTGGTACTTTTGCTTCTGCGATTTGGATTTCTTCACCAGTTTTTGGGTTACGACCAGTACGTGCAGCACGAGTACGAACGCTGAATGTACCAAAGCCAACTAGAGCGACTTGATCACCAGATTGAAGAGTTCCGCTTACTGCTTCGATGAATGCATCTAGAGCACGACCCGCTGACGCTTTAGAAATATCTGCATTTTCTGCGATTTGTTCTACTAACTGAGTTTTATTCACTGTAATTTCCCCTTTGTGTCATCTGTGATTATTTTTGTGATGACTTTCGTTCCATTGTTAAGAAAATATGCTCCACCCCTTATTCATCAAGGGCTGGCAGCTATCGAAACTAACTTAGCGCCCAAAAAAAACGCTGACAAGCCTTTTTGGGCTTATCAGCGTAAACTTTTACTTATTTTTGCTACACATCACTATTTTTGAGACTCAAACTCAACGCCCGTCGGGTCTCGCTCTAGTGCGACTTTCAGTACTTCATCAATCCACTGTACAGGGATAACTTCCAGATCCGCGATAACATTATCAGGAATCTCTTCCAAATCACGCTCGTTATCTTTTGGAATTAGCACTGTCTTAATGCCACCACGGTGTGCCGCAAGTAACTTCTCTTTTAGGCCGCCGATAGGTAGAACCTCACCACGCAGTGTGATTTCACCCGTCATCGCTACTTCTGCTTTCACAGGGTTGCCTGTTAGAGAAGAAACCAATGCTGTACACATTGCTGTACCCGCACTTGGGCCATCTTTTGGTGTCGCGCCTTCCGGGACGTGTACGTGAATATCTTTCTTCTCGTAGAAGTCAGTATTGATACCTAGCTTTTCTGCACGAGAGCGAACCACTGTCATTGCTGCTTGGATAGACTCTTGCATCACATCACCAAGAGAACCCGTTTGTGTCAGCTTACCTTTACCTGGCATTGATTGAGTTTCAATCGTTAATAGATCGCCACCCACTTCGGTCCAAGCTAGGCCAGTTACTTGACCAATTCGGTTACTTTCATCCGCTTTACCGTAATCGAAACGTTGAACACCTAAGTACTCTTTTAGGTTGTCCATCGTTACCGTTACTGACTTGATGTCCTTATCCAGCAAGATGTTCTTCACCGCTTTACGGCAGATCTTAGAAATCTCACGCTCTAAGTTACGGACACCCGCTTCACGCGTGTAGTAACGAATGATGCCAATAATCGCAGAATCTTCAATGACGATCTCATCCGCTTTCAAGCCATTACGCTTCACTTGTTTATCAACAAGGTGACGTTTTGCAATGTTCAGCTTCTCGTCTTCGGTGTAACCAGATAAACGAATAACTTCCATACGGTCTAACAATGGACCCGGGATGTTCATCGAGTTCGATGTCGCAACAAACATAACGTCAGAGAGATCGTAATCCACTTCTAGGTAGTGATCGTTGAACGAGTTATTCTGTTCAGGATCAAGTACTTCTAGTAGAGCCGATGCCGGATCACCACGCATATCGGAAGACATTTTGTCGATTTCGTCCAATAAGAACAGCGGGTTCTTCACACCAACCTTCGACATCTTCTGGATCAATTTGCCTGGTAATGAGCCGATATAAGTACGACGATGACCACGAATTTCCGCTTCATCACGCACACCACCCAACGCCATACGAACATACTTACGGCCTGTAGCTGAAGCAATTGAACGACCAAGAGATGTTTTACCGACACCAGGAGGACCAACAAGACAAAGGATAGGGCCTTTTAGCTTGTTGATACGGTTTTGAACCGCCAGGTATTCAAGGATACGTTCTTTGACGCGTTCTAGACCGTAGTGATCTTCATTAAGAACCTCTTCTGCTTTCGCTAAGTTTTTCTTAACTTTTGAGCGCTTAGCCCAAGGAACGCTGACCATCCAATCGATGTAGCTACGAACCACTGTTGCTTCAGCAGACATTGGAGACATCATCTTAAGCTTTTGCAGCTCTTGCTCTGTCTTTTCACGTGCCTCTTGAGGCATTTTTGATTCGTCAATCTTCTTCTGTAGCGTTTCGAACTCGTCTGGTGCGTCTTCCATCTCACCAAGTTCTTTCTGAATCGCTTTCATTTGCTCATTCAGATAATACTCACGCTGAGATTTTTCCATTTGCTTTTTAACGCGACCACGAATTCGTTTTTCAACTTGCAGCAAGTCGATCTCTGATTCCATCTGGCCCATCAGGAATTCCAGACGCTCAGTGACGTCAACAATTTCAAGCACTTGCTGCTTATCTACCAACTTTAACGGCATATGAGCCGCAATGGTATCCGCTAAGCGTGCGGCTTCGTCGATACCATTAAGTGACGTTAGCACTTCTGGTGGAATCTTCTTGTTTAGCTTAATGAACCCTTCAAACTGATTAATCGCGCTGCGAACAATCACTTCTTGCTCACGCTCATCCAATTCTGGCGTAACAACAAATTCAGCTTCCGCTAGGAAGAAGTCACTCTCTTTAAAGTGATTAATTTTTGCTCGCTGCTGGCCTTCGACCAATACTTTTACTGTGCCATCCGGAAGCTTCAAGAGCTGGAGAATGGTGGCTACCGTACCTACGTCAAATAGGTCGTCAACCGTAGGCTCGTCAGTATCCGCTTGCTTTTGTGCCACAAGAAGAACTTGTTTGTTGGTTTCCATCGCCGTTTCTAGACAGCTAATCGATTTCTCACGACCAACAAACAATGGAATAACCATGTGTGGGTAGACCACTACGTCACGTAGAGGTAGTACCGGGATCTCGATACGCTCGGAACGTTCCAAGTTCATATAATTCTCTCTTCCGCTTTCACGTTTAACGTATTACTTAAGGCAGTATATGGGGGCTAATTGTTTGGATTCAATAAGAGAAATAAAAAAAGGAGGTAATTACTTACCTCCTTTTTCATTATGGCTGAATTTACTCTGCTCCAGCTGCCTGATTGTCTGCGTTACTGTAAATAAGCAGTGGCTCTGACTCGCCATTAATGACGGACTCATCAATCACGACTTTACTAACGTCTGTTGCAGATGGTAATTCGTACATGGTTTCAAGTAGCACGCCTTCAAGAATCGAGCGTAAGCCACGAGCACCTGTTTTACGCTCCATTGCTTTTTTCGCGATAGCGCGCAGCGCATCTTCACGGAATTCAAGTTCAGCGTTTTCCAGCTCAAACAATGCTGCATATTGCTTGGTCAGTGCGTTCTTCGGTTCGCATAGGATCTGAATCAATGCTTCTTCATCAAGCTCAGTCAGTGTTGTTGTTACAGGTAGACGACCAATGAATTCTGGAATGAGGCCGTACTTCACTAAGTCTTCAGGTTCAACTTGAGTAAATAGCTCACCTACTGTCTTCGATTCATTCTTCGAACGAACTTCAGCACCAAAGCCAATACCTGTACCTGTTGCAACACGCTGCTCAATCACTTTGTCTAAGCCAGCAAAAGCACCACCACAGATGAACAGGATCTTAGATGTGTCCACTTGTAGGAATTCTTGCTGAGGATGCTTACGACCACCTTGAGGTGGAACCGATGCAACCGTACCTTCGATAAGTTTTAGTAGCGCCTGCTGAACACCTTCACCAGATACGTCACGCGTAATAGATGGGTTTTCAGCTTTGCGTGAAATCTTATCAATTTCATCAATGTAAACGATGCCGCGTTCCGCTTTAGCTACATCGTAATCACATTTTTGCAGAAGCTTTTGGATGATGTTTTCAACGTCTTCACCTACGTAACCGGCTTCGGTTAGTGTCGTCGCGTCTGCCATTGTAAATGGCACATCCAAGAATCGAGCTAATGTCTCCGCAAGTAGTGTTTTACCGCTACCTGTAGGACCAATTAGAAGGATGTTACTCTTACCAAGCTCCACACCTTCGCTCGTTGTATCACCATTGCGTAAACGCTTGTAGTGGTTATATACCGCAACTGCGAGCACTTTTTTCGCGTAATCTTGCCCGATCACATAGTCATCAAGGTGTTCACGGATCTGTTTTGGCGTTGGTAACGCTTCAGATTCTTTCTTAGGGAGAACATCCTTGATTTCTTCGCGAATAATATCGTTACATAGGTCGACACACTCGTCGCAAATGTACACTGACGGACCTGCGATTAGCTTGCGAACTTCGTGCTGACTTTTGCCGCAGAAAGAACAGTACAGCAATTTACCGCTGCCACTTTCTTTGCTTTTATCTGTCATTCGCTAACCTCTTAGCCTTTACTCTTCATGAATGAGTGTATATCAATTTTTGCCAAAATGCGCTGGCTAATTACTCGCCACGGTGGCTTAACACTGCATCCACGATACCGTATTCCACAGCCTGCTCTGATGACATGAAGTTATCACGATCAGTATCGCGCTCAATGACTTCAAGAGGTTGGCCTGTATGTTCTGCTAACAACTTGTTTAGCTTCTGTTTAATCGTCAGGATTTCCTGAGCATGGATTTGGATATCAGAAGCTTGACCCTGGAAACCACCCAATGGTTGGTGGATCATTACACGAGAGTTAGGCAGTACGTAACGCTTACCTGGCGCACCACCTGCAAGCAGGAAGGCACCCATTGAACATGCTTGCCCCATACACACAGTGCTGACATTTGGCTTAATGAACTGCATGGTATCGTAAATAGACATACCAGCTGTTACGCTGCCGCCTGGCGAGTTGATGTATAGGAAAATATCTTTATCTGGATTTTCAGATTCTAGGAAAAGTAGCTGAGCCACGACAAGGTTTGCCATGTGGTCTTCCACTTGACCCGTTAAAAAAATCACGCGCTCTTTCAGCAGACGTGAGTAGATGTCGTAAGAGCGTTCGCCTCGGGAAGTTTGTTCAACCACCATTGGTACTAGCGCGTCCATAATTGGCGACATTGCATTTTTTTCTTGGTAGCTCATATTCTTATGTCCCTAAAATAAATGGCCCGGATGATGACTATCATACGGACCATTGTTAGCAGAATAGTTAACGTTAAGTCAACCTTCTACGCAAGATATTGCTTATTAAGCAGCAGGTTGTTGTTGGTTAAGTAGCTCGTTGAAGCCTACTTCTTTCTCAGAAACCTGTGCTTTAGCGATGATCGCGTCGATTGCTTGCTCTTCTAGAGCTACGTTGCGCATGTTGTTCATCATTTCTTCGTTTTGCTCGTAGTAAGCAATAACTTCTGATGGATCTTCGTATGCAGTAGCCATTTCTTCGATTAGAGCTTTAACTTTCTCGTCGTCCGCTTTTAGCTCTTCAGATTTGATTACTTCACCTAGTAGAAGACCAACAACAACGCGACGTTTAGCTTGTTCTTCGAACAGTTCACGTGGAAGCTGAGCAGCAGCTTCTGGGTTACCACCGAAGCGTTGTGCAGCTTGTTGACGTAGAACTTGGATTTCTTGCTCGATAAGCGCTGATGGTACGTTGATGTCGTTTTGCTCAACTAGACCGTCAATCGCTTGCTCTTTGATGCGGTTCTTAACAGCTTGCTTAAGTTCGCGTTCCATGTTCTTACGAACTTCAGCTTTAAGTGCTTCAACACCACCTTCAACAACACCGAACTTAGCAACGAACTCATCGTTTAGTTCTGGAAGTTCACGAGCTTCAACTTTATTCACTTTGATTGCGAACTTAGCTGCTTTACCTTTTAGGTTTTCAGCGTGGTAATCTTCTGGGAAAGTCACGTCGATGTCGAATTCCATACCAGCAGTTTTACCTGCGATACCGTCTTCGAAACCAGGGATCATGCGACCAGCACCCATTTCTAGAGGGAAGTTCTCAGCTTTACCGCCTTCGAACTCTTCACCGTCGATAGAACCAACGAAGTCGATGCTTACGCGTTTGCCATCTTCTGCTGCTTCTTCAACTTCAACCCAAGTTGCTTGTTGCTTACGTAGAGTATCGATCATCTCTTCTACGTCTGCATCTTTAACTTCTGTTAATGGTTTTTCAACAGTGATGCTCTCTAGGCCTTTAAGCTCAACTTCTGGGTAAACTTCAAAAGTTGCAGTGAAAACTAGGTCTGAACCTTCTTTGTTCTCTACAGGAGCGAAAGTTGGAGCGCCAGCTGGGTTGATTTTCTCTTTAACGATAGCTTCGATGAAGTGGCGTTGCATTACTTCACCAAGAACGTCTTGACGTACTGCTTTGCCGTACATCTTAGCAACCATTTTTAGAGGCACTTTACCCTTACGGAAACCATCGAAACGACGGTTTTTAGCGATGTTGCGTAGTTCAGCTGTTACAGCGTCTTCGATGTTTGCAGCTGGAACAGTAATGTTTAGACGGCGCTCTAGGCCCTCTAGCGTTTCAACAGTAACTTGCATTATATATAAACCTCTAAAGTGGCTCGGTTTTCCGAGCGTATGAGCGAAACTCAGAGGAGCTTACGCTTCATCCTTGTGTAGTGTTCTGTCCGAACACCTAATTTAAAATCGAGTATCGATACTGGTTGTCAGTACCGGACTAATCAGTGATATCTTCGATAAAATAACCAAAGGTATCTCCTATTAGCCTCAGGACAGAATTTTTAGACGCGACATTCTAGCGATCTGTCGCAACCCTGTCGAGCCAATAGCCACTATGTGGACATTGTCTGCGCTAAATTCTCGAATGCTGACCCATTTTTTCTTCAAAAATGCGATTCAGACACCGTCTAAGCATTGCCAGCATATCTAGAATGGGGACAATAGCGACTTTTTCAAGAGAATCGACCGGTTTTTTTATCGAAAAGCCTAAAAAGAGATCTTGCTCTTGTTTTACTCCACAGAGTTGAAAACTAAATCCCTAATCCTTCCTACAAACTATTAACATTTTCTTACGTGACCAAAGGAAGTTGTAAGGAGTGTAAGGATGTCGCAAAAAAAACGGATTCTGCTGACATTTTTTGCTTTCTATTTCCTGTGCGCAATTATCGGTGGCCATTGGGTTTGGCAGACCAGTTATCAATCTCTACTTGATAAACACCAATCACAGCTTGAGCAATTTTCTGGCCATATAAAAAATAAACTCGATAAGTACGCCCATATCCCAAATCTTCTCGCTAAAGATGATCCTCTTTATCAAGCGCTTCTGCACCCCAACAACAGTGCGCAACTGGAAATCACTAATCGGTATTTAGAATCCGTTAATGGCGTGATTGAAGCAGCGGATACGTACTTAATCGATCAATGGGGTACAACGATCGCCGCCAGCAACTGGCGTAAAGAGCGCTCCTTTATCGGGCGAAATTTTGCATTTCGCCCTTATTTCAAACAAGCCATTGTAGGCAAAAGAAGCCAATACTACGCACTGGGCTCAACATCTGGTAAACGTGGCTACTACTATTCTTATCCCATCATATACGCTGGCGGTGTACTTGGTGTCGTCGTGGTGAAGATGGACCTAAGTAAGATAGAGGACAACTGGCAGCAACCAAACAGTGTTTTTGTCGCCAGCGACCCATACGGAATTGTTTTTATGAGTAGCCGAAGTGAATGGCTACTCAAAAGCTTACAGCCGCTGACAAAAAAAGAGAAAAAGCAAGTTTGGGCAAGCCAACAATATCTTGATGCGCCAATTGAAACGCTTGGATTAGTGGGTAGTTTGGACGAGGTGCATTCTGAGCTTAAACAAGGTTACCCATACAATAAAGGAACCTTCGTGGTCTCTTCGCTGCCCCTTCCCGAACTCAAACTGACAATTCGTGTGCTGTCTCCTAAACAGTCGATCGTTTGGTTCACCATGGGTTACATCTTTGTACTCACTCTAGCATTCATGGTTTTGTTTTTAATTGGTCAGCTTATCTATCACCGTCAACAGCGTCACTTGCAACTTGAACGAATTCAACAAGAAGCAAATCAAAAGTTGGAATATCAAGTCATGGCACGGACTGCCGAGTTGCAAGCGGAGATCGCACAGCGTATCGATACCGAGCAAACTTTACGCGTTACTCAAGACGAATTGGTGCAAGCAGCGAAACTCGCGGTGTTAGGACAAATGTCGGCCAGTATCAGCCATGAACTGAATAATCCACTTGCGGCAATTCGTAGCTTTGCGGAGAACGGCAAGCTGTTTCTAAAAAAAGAAAAATATGAGCGAGTGGAAGATAATCTCACTCGCATTTCTGCTCTCACTGACCGTATGGCAAATATCAGTCAGCAACTTCGCTCCTTCGCAAAAAAAACCAGTGGTGACGAGTTGGCTCAATCTCGATTGTTCCCTGTGATTGCCTCTGTAAAAGAACTGATGAAGCCCGCATTTAAATCAGGGCGCGTCACGTTAGAAACAAATTTGCCAGAGCATGATGTTGAAGTGCAGATCAATATTATTCAACTGGAGCAAGTGTTGGTCAATTTACTGACTAATGCGATAGAAGCACTCAAAGAACAACAAGACAAACAGGTAGAATTATCTGTAGAACACGATGAGCACACTGATTTGGTTTGGATTCATGTTGATGATAATGGCCCAGGGCTTGGCTCTTTCTCACTTTCTGATTTATGTGAACCGTTTCTAACCACTAAACTGAACGGTTTAGGTTTGGGTCTCTCTATCTCGCAACAAATCTTAGCCAGTATGAATGGAAAATTATGTGCCCATAATCGAGAACAAGGCGGCGCTCGATTCTCATTGTGTTTACCTATCACTTCTTACAACACTGAACCATCAAAAGGATAAGATCATGTGTCAGGTGTTTTTTATTGATGATGAGGCCGATCTCAGAATCGCTATAGAACAGACCTTTGAACTTGCGGATATCGACGCCAAGTTTTTTGTGGATGCAGAATCGGCTTTAATAGCGATGCAGCAAGGGGAAGAAGCTGGCGTCGTGGTCACTGATATCTGTTTGCCGGGCATTTCTGGTATGGATATGCTGACAACTTTGACTCAACGCGATGCAAACTTACCCGTCATCATGATCACTGGACACGGTGATATTTCCATGGCTGTGCAAGCCCTTCATCAAGGCGCTTACGACTTTATTGAGAAACCTTTTGCGCCAGAACATTTGGTTGAAACGGTTAAGCGGGCGATTGAGAAGCGCAAACTAACCAATGAAAATGAAAAACTGCGCCTGTCACTTAAAGCCAGTAAAACCCTTGGTCCACGAGTTATTGGTGAAACCTCTAGCATCCAAATATTACGAGAGACCATCACCCAAATCGCCGATACCGACGCCGATATTTTATTGTTTGGTGAGACCGGTACAGGGAAAGAGTTAATCGCTCGTTCTTTACATGAGCAAAGCTCTCGCCGGAACCAAAACTTTGTCGCCGTAAATTGTGGAGCGGTTCCAGAGAACTTAATTGAGAGTGAACTCTACGGCCATGAAAAAGGCGCATTCACTGGCGCCGAAAGCCGTCGTATCGGTAAATTTGAGTTTGCACAAGGCGGCACACTTTTCTTGGATGAGATCGAGTCGATGCCTATCCAAGCCCAAATTCGTTTATTGAGGGTATTACAAGAGCGCGTGATTGAGCGTGTCGGTTCCAATGAATTATTGCCTTTAGATATTCGAGTGATTGCCGCAACAAAGGTCGATTTAAAACACGCAGCTGAAGAAGGTACTTTCCGTCAGGACCTCTATTATCGGCTCAATGTCGTGACCTTGGATCTCCCGCCACTACGCGAACGAAAAGAAGACATTCCCGCCCTCTTTCACCACTTTCTGTTGGTAGCAGCTTCACGTTATGGCAAAAGCTCACCTAGCTTGTCACCCCAAGATCTAGCGCAACTGATGAGCCATGACTGGCCTGGCAATGTTCGAGAACTCAGAAATGCTGCAGAGCGTTTTGTGCTATTGGGTAAGTTAATTCAGTTGGGAGAATCGAACCCAGTTGCTAAGTCTTCCTCAAGCCTTGCAGAGCAAGTGGCGGAGTTTGAGAGAGCAGCCATTGAAGGCGCTTTATTAGAAAACAACGGTAGTATTAAACAGACAATGTGCCAATTGAATGTGCCAAGAAAAACCCTTTACGACAAGATGCAGCGCTACCAAATAAATAAAGACCTTTACAAATAAAACACGTTCAAATAGCTGGCATTATATTCAACTTGAATCATAATTTTTAACAACGGATTTATCATGGTTGTTATAGATATGAACGAAAAAGTGAGAATACCGATTGTTACAGATACCGTGCTCGTAGACGGTTGCTATCAAGAAGAGAGAAGATTCGGTGAAGAGCGTCGTAAAAATAAAAAGAGGTGGCGACACTATGAACGTCGAATTAATTCAGACCCGCGCAAAACTTGTTACAAGTCAATAGACGAAGAGGTGTGAATTCTCACACCTCTTTCTACTTTCTGGCTTCCATTACTTGGTAATGATCTCCGGCCCCATCAAGGTAGTAGGCAACCAAGTCGAAACCCATGGTACATATGTGACGATAATTAGGAATAAGAACATCACTCCAACCCAGGGTAATGCTGCCTTCACTACGTTCATCATCGACATTTTGGCAACACCAGCGGTCACAAATAAGTTAAGACCCACGGGCGGCGTTATCATTCCTATCTCCATATTCACCACCATCATTATGCCCAAATGAATTGGGTCTATGCCTAATGCAATCGCAATTGGGAACACGAGCGGCGCAACAATGATCAACAAGCCTGATGGCTCCATGAACTGACCACCAATCAACAACAAGACGTTCACCACAATCAAGAAAGTGATGGGTCCGAGACCAGCCGAGAGCATCGACTCGGTGATCATTTGCGGGATGCGTTCTTCCGTTAAAACATGCTTCAAAATTAAGGCATTAGCAATGATGAACAGCAGCATGATGGTGAGTTTGCCCGCTTCATACAGGGTGTGTTTGGTGTCTTTATGAACAAAGGTTTGGAAGATTTTAACGAGCGCAGGTTTAGTGTTTTTCTTGTCTGCAAATGGCCCCATGTCTTTGTATACAAAGTTAGCAATAAAGAACGAGTACACAGCAGCGACCGCAGCGGCTTCTGTCGGCGTAAAGATACCGCCATAGATACCACCAAGAATGATGACGACCAACAACAAGCCCCAGCTTGCATCCTTGGCGGCATCAAAGGTTTCTTTCCAACCGACAAAAGGTTGTTTTGGAAGGTTCTTGATTCTCGCGGCAATGTAAATCGCGATCATCAACATGACACCCGCCAGCAAACCGGGAATCACACCACCAAGGAACATACGTCCAACTGACACATCCGTTGCGGCTGCATACACCACCATCACAATCGAAGGTGGGATCAAAATCCCTAGCGTACCTGCGTTACAAATTACCCCAGAGGCAAACTCTTTTGAGTAACCGTTTTTGATCATACCTGCGATAACAATACTACCTATGGCAACAACCGTTGCAGGTGAGGAACCTGACAACGCGGCAAACATCATACACGCTACAACCGAAGCCATCGCCAAACCGCCGCGGAACCAGCCTACAATGGCAATGGCGAAACGAATGATCCGCTTTGCTACGCCACCCGTAGACATAAAGCTTGAAGCCAATATAAAGAATGGAATAGCCAACAGCGTGTAGTGGCCCGCGAATGCATTAAACAGCGTTTGAGCAACTGACGCTAAAGAGGCATCCGAATGCATTAAAAGGAAAAGAACACTGGACAGGCCCAGCGAAATAGCAATTGGCACGCCAACCAGCATAAAGCCAATTACCATCAAAAATAGAAATAAGATATCCATGGCTTATTGCTCCTTGTTTTTAGCGTCTTGCGAGGCTTTTGGAGCCATTACGTCTTCAGCGTCACTCATCTCAGCTTTAAGAGATTCGAGCTCTTCCTCCGCTTCATGTCCTGCAATCAAGCGATCGAGCTTACCAGTAGCGATTTGCCACGTGACTTGAACAAATCTAAACGTTAGTAGCGCCATTCCAAGTGGCAAAGCGAAGTAAGGAATAAAACGTGGCAGCTTTTCATAACGCTCTCCCTCATTTAACCAGTCGGCCATGAACTGGAGTATTTCAGGCATCGGAATATCGTCCGTTTCATACCACGCTCGGTCAGTAGCGAACGGATACCAGTAGTTCCAAGCGCCAATTAACAGCAAAATAGAGAAGGCTAAGCAACACATTGCTGCAAAAAGCGCCAGGGCTTTTCGTTTACCTTCCGGAACGATGTTAATAATGACATCGACACCAATATGAAAGTGTTTTTTCACACCATAAGATGCGCCAACCAACACCATCCATGCGAACATGAAAACGGTGAGCTCAAGCGCCCAAAGAATATTGTCGTTAAAGACATAACGAAAGATGACATTGGCAAAGGTCAGCAAGGTCATGGCACCCAAGAAGAAAGCAATCAAAGTCTCTTCAATGGCATCGGTGATTCGTCCAGCCTTGGCAAAAAAAGTCTGTTCCATAATTACATCACGTCGTCTGTAGAGGGAAAGAGCCCCCTTAGTTTGAGAGGGCTAAATGTGCTAGGTGTTATTATTTTTGGTTAGACGCCAAAGCGGCTTCGATTAGGTCAGAACCAATGTCTTTTTCGAACTTCTTCCATACTGGTTGAAGTGCAGTGACCCATTCTTGGCGCTGTTCTGGCGTTAGAGTACGAACCACACCACCGGCTTCGATGATATTGTTCTTATTCGCAAGGTTTACTTTGGTTGACTCAGCATTACGCTGCGCAGTTACCTCTTGAATAATGGTATTTAACTGCTCGCGCTGATCATCTGGTAGGTTTTTCCAGAAGTCGTTTGACGTCACAACTAAGTAATCCAGAATTCCGTGGTTCGTTTCCGTAATGCCATCTTGAACTTCGAAGAATTTTTTGCCGTAAATGTTTGACCAAGTATTTTCTTGACCATCAATAACCTTGGTTTGCAAGCCGCCGTAAACTTCTTTGAACGACATTTTTTGTGGGTTAGCACCTAGCTGCTCAAACTGAGCAACGAGTACATCAGAGGCTTGAACACGGAACTTAAGTCCTTCAGCATCAGTTGGAGAAATGAGCGGCTTGTTGGCTGACATTTGCTTCATGCCGTTATGCCAAAACGCAATGCCTTGTAGGCCACGACGTTTCATTGAATTTTTCAGCTTTTCACCCGCTTCCGAGTTTTGGAAACGGTCAACCGCGTCGACATCATCGAACAAGAAAGGAAGATCGAAAAGGCGGTACTTCTTGGTGAATTTCTCAAACTTAGAAAGAGAAGGAGCAGCGAGTTGAACATCACCATTCAGTAGCGCTTCCAACACTTTGTCATCATCATAAAGTGTTGAGTTAGGAAACACCTGCATACAGACTTTACCGTTCATCTCTTCGTTGACGCGCTTTTCAAGTAACGAAGCCGCGATGCCTTTAGGGTGTTTGTCCGCGTTCGTTACATGGCTAAACTTGATGACCGTTTCACCCGGGTCACAATTTGCGGCAGCATTAAAACTGGTAACAGCAAGTGCAGAGACAGATAGTAGAGTTAGAGGCTTAAGCATTATTATTCTCCTTGTTGAATCACATCCCATCCCGTCCATGAGTAACTAGGTGTTAGGCGATGGGTACGGATGTTC